>RPYR01000159.1 GCA_008671285.1 Collinsella aerofaciens
CATCAACACACATTTTGAGCGATATTTTTTTTATTGTTTGGGGGAGAAGCTAGTTGTTTTGTATCCTATTCGTCGGCAGCATCGCCGGATTCTCGAGGCCATTAAGAGGGGCGATACCGACACGGCGAGCTATCTGGCAGAGACGCACTTGCACCTGATGCCCGAGGAGCAGGGCCCGGTTATCGCCTTGCATCCCGACTATTTTGAGCTGTCCAAAGACTCGGCCATCTAATTTGTCCCTTTATTTAGTTGCGGTGAAATAGGGATTGTTTTGCGGCTCTGATGGTGTAGGCAGTCCGTATTCCACCGCAAGTGACGGGGCACATCGGGGCACGAAAAAGCTGCGGCGCTGCTTGGAGGAAAAGACCGGAAGCAAGAGTCCATTCCTCCAGACGGCGCCGCAGCTGTTTTGGTGGCTCGGCTTTTGTCGAAGTGGCTCAGTTGAGCGCGGTTTCCAACCGAGTAGGCAAAGCGGCTCGGGGGCGTGTCGCTTCCGTCACGTTCTATCAGCATACAAGACGTTTTCGGTTCTTGTCCGTGACGGAAACGGCGCGCTTCCGAGCCGCTTTAAAAGAAAGGGGGCGAGGTCTAGGGCACGCCCCCTTTCACGATAGAGAGCTAAACCTAGCCGCGGACCTCCTTGACGACGTCCATGGCCTCGCGGGCGATCTGCTCGACCTTGGAGAAGTCGCCGTCGGCAAACAGGGCCGGCTTGACCATCCAGGTGCCACCGCAGGCGATGATGGCGGAGGAGCTCAGGTACTCCTCGACGTTGGCGGTGCTCACGCCGCCGGTAGGCATAAAGCGGTGACCGACAAACGGAGCGGCGAGGGCCTTGATGGTGTTCAGGCCGCCATACTGGGACGCGGGGAAGAACTTGGTGACCTTGAGGCCCAGGTTCTCGGCTGCGGTGACCTCGGAGGGGGTCACGGTGCCGGGAAGGACGGGCAGGTCGATGTCGATGCAGTGCTTCACGACGTCCTCGTTGTAACCCGGGGAGACGATGAACTTGGCACCGGCTGCGCGGGCCTGCTCAACCTGCTCGACGGTCAGGACAGTGCCGGCGCCAACGCACATCTCGGGCTCGGCCTCGGCCATAGCGGCGATGCACTCGGCGGCGCAGGCGGTGCGGAAGGTGACCTCGGCGGACTTCATGCCAGCTGCCATAAGGGCGTGGGCGAGCGGAGCGGCGTCCTCGACCTTGTCGAGCACAACGACCGGCACGATGCCCAGGGACTCAAGCGTGGTGTAGAACTGATCGAACATGATGTTCCTTTCGATGTGTGGCGCGCATGGGCGCGTGATTGCCAAATGTGCTGGTCAGGAGCCGATTTTGGATTGGTTATCGGAGGCACTGCTTGGGGTTCAAGCAATTCCAAAACCGGCTGCTCGACCAGTCATGTAGGAAATGCCAGGCAAAACCGGAATGGGACTGGTGGTTTTGCCCGGCCGGAGGAATCGGGGAGCGGGCCGCAGGGGTATGGGATTGGAAAGCTGCGGCCCGCGGAATGGAGACGGACTAGCGTGCGACGCGAGTGCCACCGTCGGCGGCTGATGCCACGGCTGCGATCTCGTCTGCGGTCACCAAGTTGGAATCGCCCTTGATGGTGAGCTTGAGGATCGAGGCTGCAATCGCGTAGTTGACGGCATCCTGCGGGTCAAAGTCGTTAATGAGGGCATGGACGAGGCCGGCGTTGAAAGCGTCGCCGGCGGCAACGCCCTCGAGCACGTGTACATCGTGAGCAGGGGAGAACCAGTGCTCGCCGCTCTCGGCGTCAAAGAGCATGCCCATCCAGATGGAGCGCTCGACGCAGGAGATGTTGCGGACGACCGAGGCGACCTTCTTGCAGCCGTACTCGGCGCAGATCTGGCGGGCCATCTCGACGTAGGTGTCGCGCTCCTCGATGCCGTGGGAAAGGGAGCCAGAGACGCAGGTCATGCCAAGGCCGGCAGGCGCATCCTCGTCGTTGGCGATGCAGATGTCGACGAGCGGCAGGAGTTCCTTCATGGTGGCCTGCGACTTCTCGGGCGACCACATCTTGCCGCGATAGTTCACGTCACACACGGTGGTGATGCCCTTGGCGCGGCAGGCGGCGAGCGCATCCTTGCAGGCGGCGGCCATCTCATCGGAGACGGCGGGGGTCACGCCGGAGAAATAGAAGACATCGATGCCCTTGAGGATCTCGTCCCAGTCAAAGACGTCGCGCTTGGCCATGTTGATGGCAGAGTACTTGCGGTCGTAGACGCAACCATTGCCGCGCTGCGAGGCACCGACCTCAAAGACATAGGAGCCAAGGCGGTCGCCCTGACGCACGACGCGCGTGGTGTCGACGTCGTAAGCCTTAAGCGAACGCAGAGCGCACTCGCCCAGACGGTTGGCCGGGACAACGGAGACGTAAGCGGCCTTGTCGCCCTGGTAGGCCAGGGAAAGCGCAGTGTTGGCCTCGGCGCCGCCGTAGCGGACGTCAAACTCGGTTGCCTGCTCAATACGCAGGTGGTCTTTGGGCGAGAGCCTCATCATGATCTCGCCGAAGGTAAGAACCGTTTTACCCATGGTCGCGCAGCTCCTTTTACTCGTGCGTACACCTTTGATATGGCGTTGGCACGCAGGTGCCAAGACGGTAGGGTGCGTCTTTGCACCTGCGTGCCAACGC
>RPYR01000208.1 GCA_008671285.1 Collinsella aerofaciens
GTCCTAGTCAATTCAAGGTGGCGGGGAAGGGAATCGAACCCCTGACACGAGGATTTTCAGTCCTCTGCTCTACCAACTGAGCTACCCAGCCATTTGAGGTGTGCCTTGTTTCAAGGCTTGATTAGTATAACCAAGGACGCGTTCCGGTCAACCGAGAATTTTAAAAAAGTTTTTGGGCACAGCCTCGGTTCTATAAATCGGCACGTCAGAGGCATCAGCCGGCAGCAAGAAGTTTTTCACTCAGAGCCGCACGGGCAAACTCACTTGGCGTCATCCCCTCGGCAGCCGCCCGTCGACGAATGGCCTCCTTCATTCCCAGAGGAATCTTGACCGACAGCGTTGCCGTCCCCTCACCTGAGAGCGGGGGCCGTCCATGCACGATCCCACCAACGGTGTGTTCGCCATCCGGAAACTCTCCGCGCTCGTACGACTCGCACCACGCGTCAATCATTTCATCCGTTACAACCTGACCATTAGCGGCCGTATACGTCTTGCCCATCATCGACCCCTTTGCCGAGCCTGTTCAATCTCCTGCCAAAATTTCTTCTGGACTGGAGACAAGGCATGAATGATAAGCCACCCACGGACAAGCTCGACCGCGACAAGCTCCACGCTTCGTCCGTCTGAGAGCCATCCAATTGCAAGCCATCTCGGCGGCTCGTCCTTCGGCTCGCGACGAATGCACTCAGTAACCGCAAGCCAAGCGCTAAGCACCTGCTTTTCCGTCAGGTGCTTTTTAGCGTTGGGATGGATCTCAACATCCATGCATCTTCTCCTCCATCTTACCCAATTTCGTATGACGAAAGTCCACTGTCGCCAATTCTTAAGCCGGCACGCGTTGGAGAGCAGGAGTCGAAACAATGATTGAAGGACGCTCTAGTACGGCCCAGGCGCCGAGGCAGGAGCACATGCGCCAAGGACGAACGTTTTCGTAGCGCGCGAGGATATTGCCGTCGCGATCGATGAAGGCGATGTCGATGGGATAGGCCATAAAACACGTATGGACCGAAGAGCAGCGTGGAAACGCCATGACGAGCGACAGGCCGTTGGCGGCAACCGGACGCCGTCCCAGCATGCCGCGCAGGCGCACGACAAACGACTCCGCCACCACAAACTCGGCCGGCGTCCAACCCAGCCTATTGAGTGCCCGCGCGTAGGCGATGTAGGACGAGACCGCGGTCACATGACCACCCCCGGATGCCATGGATCGACCGTCACCGCGCGCTCGTGCGACAACGTTGTCGGCGCCCCCAGCGGAACGCCAGCGATGCTGAGAGAAGTCGGCCACGGCTCATAGTGCATGGTGCAGGTGTAGGTCCTAAACGTACCGGATAGGGAGAGCAGGCCACCATCTGATGCCTTCGCGCCTTGCTCGCTCGACACTTCGATCTGCAAGTCATAGCCTTCCATGGCATTCAGAATTTGAGTCTGGACCGTCGCCGAGGCATCGGCAGAGCTTTCGTCGCCCTCCCCCTCCGACGCCACGGCATGCGCTAGCACGATGTCGGGCACCACGCGGTCGAAGCGCGCGACAGCGCCGGCAAAGATCATGACGTTGTACACGATGAGTGCCAGCACCAGCAAAACGGGCGTAACCACTGCCATCTCCACCGTCGCTTGGGCGCGCTCCTCGCGCAGACGCATGCGGATACTCATTACGACCCACCGCCCAGAGCGCCAACCAGCGTGGCGACATCGACGGTGAGCGGGATGGAGCCGCCGCCGGGCAGAGGAATCTCCGCAAGTGTGAACACCGTACCGCTAATGGTGCGTTCGACTTGATATTCCAACGCCTCGCAAAGCGCCTTGGGATCGGTCACGCCCAACGGAATACTTCGCAGTTTGTCTTGCGCTTGAGAGAGACCCGCAATGTCAGACCCCGGACTCTTAATGACGTTGGCAGAATCGGTCAGCACCGGCTTTCGCAGGCGCAAGTCGCACGGTTCCAAACCCAGCGCCGCCACGGACGCCGAAACGGTATCGCCGAGCCACGATGCGATGGAGCCCAACGCGCCGCTGCCCCCTCCTAGGCCTTTAATCATCTCGTCCATAAGTTCGTCGGCCGAACCTTGAATATCACCGTATCCTACGAGCAGCCGTCCCCAAACATCCATGACGCCGTCGAGCACGCCGGCAACGCCGCCCGAGCGTTCCTTCAATGTCGAGAAAAATCGCGAAAGCACGTTGTTTTGCGCCGTCGCGGCATCGGGTGCCAGCACCGCGCCAGAGATAGCACCGCGATTGCCAAGCCTGACTGCCGTGTTAAACGAAGAGTTGAGCTCGTCGGGGCTCGAGATGGCACCCGTAACCGCAAAGGCGACCACGCCGTTGCGACCGGGCGGAGCGATACGCGGACGCTCGCCCGAAAGCTCCTTGATGGCCTGGTCAAACGTATTGCCCGCACGATCGGCCTCGTCTTCGGGCTGACGCTCGAGCTCGAGCTCTTTGTTGCGGCATTCGACGTAGTCTTCCAGAGCCTCTTTGAACTTGTCAAAGTGGTACTCGAAGCCGTTTTCGATGAACGATGGCGGCATGAGGGCGCTTCCAAGCGTAACCACGCCGAAGCCGCACGCTTCGCATGTATCACGACCATCATAATCAGCAACAGATGCCAGCCCACTCGGAGTCCCTTTCTGATAGACGGGGCATTCGACTCCATAATGCAGGTATGTTCTGCCGTCGTTGTTGCTTACAGGCCATGCGGCATCGGTGTAAAGTTCGGTCGGCCGCACCTCGTTTGGGACACGCGGCAATAGTGGGATATAGGCAGAAAACCGTTCGCCATCATCTTTTATGTATGCTCGATCGACCTCTTCAATCGCATAGGCATAGAACGCTTTTCGAGCGGCTGACTGCGCTTTCATCTCGACGCTCGATCCCTGAGGTTTTTCATTCGCCAAGCGCTGTCGGTAATAGGTTTTCGCGCGATCGAGCGCTATTTGCGGCTCCCATGTGATGCTCGACTTTTCATGACGGTTCTGGCTGTCAGATAGTTCTGCTAGTTTTTTCGCACGCTCCCACATACACGAGTACTTGCCAATCGAACTCTCGTCCGACCCGCCACAATCCGCCAGCCAAGCGCGCTCTTTAGCCTTCGCCGTGTCCTCAGAAGCCTTCCGCAGCTCCTCGGCTGCACGCTCTAAATCATCTGATGTGTCTTTAATGGCATCGGTCGAGATCTCTGACCCTTTGAGCACAGCGAAGTCCGACTCGGATGTCCTGGGCACAGCAAGCGCCGTACCGGTATAGGTCACACTATCGGTATCCTGCGCCGACACCGCCTGCGTGGCACGCGCGGCAATCAGATACGGCAGAGCCGTCTCGATTTTCTGTAAGCCTTCCGA
>RPYR01000016.1 GCA_008671285.1 Collinsella aerofaciens
GACAATCAGGCCATGCTTGACGCTCTCATGCTTCTGCAGCATGGGATCGGTGCCCGAACAGGAGGCGTCGCCGGCGACCGTCAACATGACGTCGGTCAGCGCCTCCTTATAGGGCTCGGCCTGCTTGGAGCGATCGAGGGCACGACGGATCTTGGCCGTAGAGACCATCTCCATCGTGCGCGTGATCTGCTTGGTCGTGGTAACCGAGGAGATTCGCTTCTTAATGTCGCGAAGGTTGGCCATAGGGCTTAGTTCTCCTCTGATCCAGTCGTATCGGCATGGTGCTTGGCCATGAACTGCTGCTTGAAGTCACCGATAACGCGCAGAAGCTCAGCCTTGGTGTCATCGTCGATCTTCTTGGCGCGAACCTTATCGAGCAGCGAGCCAAAGCCGTTGTCCAGGTACTCGATAAGCTCAGCGCGGAAAGGCAGCACGTCGGCGATCTCCAGGTCGTCCAGGAAGCCCTCGTTGCCTGCAAACAGAACTGCAATCTGCTCGCCAACCTCAAACGGCTTGTAGCGCGGCTGCTTAAGGAGCTCAGTCATGCGAGCGCCGTGGGTAAGCTGCTTTTGCGTGGCCTCGTCGAGGTCGGAGCCGAACTGCGTAAAGCCGGCGAGCTCCTGGTACGAAGCGAGGTCAAGACGAAGATTGCCGGCAACCTGCTTCATGGCCTTGGTCTGTGCGTCGCCACCGACGCGGGACACGGAGATACCCACGTCGACTGCCGGGCGCTGGCCCTGGAAGAAGAGCTCGGACTGCAGGTAGATCTGACCATCGGTAATGGAAATGACGTTGGTCGGAATGTAGGCCGAGACGTCGCCGTCCTGGGTCTCGATGATCGGCAGAGCCGTCATGGAGCCGTAACCGTTCTTCTTGGACATCTTGACGGCACGCTCGAGCTGACGTGAGTGCAGGTAGAAGATGTCGCCAGGATAGGCCTCGCGTCCGGGCGGCCGATGCAGCGTCAGCGAAATCTGACGGTACGCCACAGCCAGCTTGGACAGGTCGTCGTAGATGACGAGCACGTGGCCGCCGGGGTTGGTCTCGCTGGCGGGCTTGCCGTCCTCGCCGTTGTACATGAAGAACTCGCCGATAGCGGCACCGGCCATAGGCGCGATGTACTGCATAGGGGCGGAATCGGCAGCGGTGGCCGAAACGATAATGGTGTAGTCGAGCGCACCGTGCTGAGCGAGGGTCTCGCGGATGTTGGCAACCGTGGAGGCCTTCTGGCCGATGGCGACATAGATGCAGACCATGCCCTTGCCGCGCTGGTTGAGGATAGCGTCGATGGCGATGGCGGTCTTACCGGTCTTACGGTCGCCGATGATGAGCTCACGCTGACCGCGGCCAATAGGCACCATGGAGTCGATAGCGAGCAGACCGGTCTGAACCGGCTCACACACCGGGGTACGGTCGATGACGCCGGGGGCCTTGAACTCGATGGGGCGACGGTGCGTGGCGACGATGTCGCCCAGGCCGTCGATGGGCTGGCCGAGCGGATTGACGACGCGGCCGAGCATGGCGCGGCTCACAGGGATATCCATAATGCGGCCAGTGGTGCGGCACTCGTCGCCTTCCTTGATGGAGTCGACGGCACCAAACAGAACGGCGCCGACCTCGTCACGGTCAAGGTTCTGGGCAAGGCCGAAGACGGTCTCACCGGTATCGGAGCTCTTGAACTCCAGAAGCTCGCCTGCCATGGCGCTCTTAAGGCCGGAGACGCGCGCGATGCCGTCGCCTACCTCGTCGACCGTTGAAACCTCATGCGTATCGACCGTCGCGGAGAGGCTCGTGAGCTGCTCCTGCAGTTTCTTGGCGATATCCTGGGCATTGAGGGTTTCGGACATTAGGCTTCACCTCCGTACGAATTAGCAGAGTTTGCGAGGGTCTCCTGTGCGATGCGCAGCTGCGTCTTGACGGAAATGTCACGACGCTCGCCGCGAGCCTCGAGCACCAGGCCGCCCACGATAGACGGGTCGACCTGCTCGATAAGGAATACCTTGCGGCCGAAGTCCTGCTCGCATTTCTTAGTGATGGTTTGACGCAGCTCGTCGTCGAGCGGGATCGCCGTGGTGACGGTCACGCCCACTACATCCTCGTCTTCCTCGGCAACATACTTAAAGGCAGCTGCCACCTTGGGAAGAAGGTCGAGCTGGTCGCGCTTGGACATGGTGTCGAGCACGGCGATGATCTCGGGGCTGGCAGAAGCCAGGCGCTCGATCATCTCGAGGTCCTCGAACACATGGTTCTCGGCCTTAGCGGCTTCCAGAAGGGAGCGCGCGTAGGTCTCGAGCACCTTGTCCTGATAGCGGCTAGTCGGCATTCAGGCTACCTGCTTCCTGGATGTAGCGCTCGATGAGCTTCTTCTGCTCGGCCTCGTCCTCGAGTGCCTCGCCCACGATCTTGGTGGCGACGGCAACGGACAGGTCGGCGATGGAGCTCGCGGCACCGGCGTAGATGGACTTGCGCTCGTCCTCGACGGTCGTATGGGCCTTGGCGATGATCTCCTCGGCCTCCTTGTGAGCAGCCTCGATGATACGGGCGCGCTCGGACTCGGCGTCCTTACGGGCCTCGAGAACGATGTCGGCAGCCTGACGACGGGCGTCGGTGACGATCGAGTCGGACTCAGCGCGCTTGGCGATAGCCTCCTGCTTGGTCTTCTCGGCCTCGTCGAGGCTCTCCTCGATCTTCTTGCCGCGCTCCTCCATGGTTTTCATGATGCCCGGCAGGGCGACCTTGGCCAGCACGATCCAGATGATCAGGAAGGCGATAAGCGCCGGGATGAACTCCGCCATCTTAGGGATGAGGATGTCCGCACCGGCAGCGCCGTCCTCAGCGAACGCGGAAACCGGCATGAGCAGCGCGGCCGCGGACGCGGAGAGTGCGATCGCGCTCTTCTGGGATGAAAGATTCATACTTGACGCTCCGTGCTATTTAACGATCAGCGCGACAACGAAGCCGATCAGAGCCAGAGCCTCGCCGAAGGCGGAGCCCATGATGAAGACGGTGAACACGCGGCCCTGGACCTCAGGCTGACGGGCCATAGCACCCGTAGCACCCAGAGCAGACAGGCCGATAGCAAGACCAGCGCCGATAACACCGAGACCGTAACCGATAACTCCCACGATTCCTCCTTTGTCGTGCGTGTCTTATTTCACGCAGGATAACCTTTTTATAACTGCCGGGCTCCATGGGTACGGGCACCGGCGGTTTAACGAATTGCCTTACCTTTAAGGCGCGAACGGAAGACTACTCCTCCTCCGCGACCTCCTCTGCCTCGGAGACATACACGGCGGTAAGGACCGTGAAGACGTAAGCCTGGATGGCGCCGACCACAAGCTCGATCGCATAGATCAGGATGAGGATGGCAAGCCAGGCCAGCGAAGGCAGGGCGCCGACGGCGTGGGCCGCGGAAACCTGCTGAAGCAGCGGCTGCATGAACATGCTCGCCATGATGGCGAACGAGCCCATGACCACGTGTCCTGCGAACATGTTGCAGAACAGACGGACGGCGAGCGTGATGAGGCGCAGGAAGGTCGAGAAAAGCTCGACGACCCACACGAGCACGTTCATCGGGAAGCTCACGCCCTGCGGGGCGAGGCTCTTGATGTAGCCAATCACGCCGTGAGCCTTGCATCCGTAGTAGATGAAGTACACGAAGGCGAAGATGGCGAGCGCGGCGGTGGAGCCGATTGCGCCGGTGCCGGGCTTCATTCCCGGGATCAGGCCGATCATGTTATTGATCAGGATGAACAGGAAAAGCGAGCACAGGAACGGGAAGTGCTTCTTCCAGTTCTCACCCACGACGCCCTTGCCGATATCGTTCTCGACGTACTCGATGATGTACTCGAAACCGTTGACGAAGAAGCCCTTGGGAACCAGGGTCTGCTTCTTCTTGAACACGGCCAGGACGATCAGGAGCACGATCGTGGAGACGATCAGCCAAAACGAGTACTGCGTGATGCCGCAGCTCAGATCGCCCACGACAGGGGTGGAGCTGAACTCGCTGACCAGATGATTAATCTCATCAGGCAGCTTTTCAAAAATTTCCACGACTTACCTTTCGACCTCATGAGGATCTCGCAGCGCCTTGGCGACGCGAACCGTGCAGGCGGCCATAAAGGCCACGAAGCCGATCGCCTCGCCCAGGAGGAACATGCGAAATGCCTCTCCGAACAACACAAACACAACCAAGGTAAAGACGAGCAGGGCGATTGCCGAGACCGCCAGACTCACCATACCCTTGAGCATGTCCGCATTCTGCTTATCGTCAAGAACCGGCTTGAGCGTAAAGACAAAGGGAAGGAAGGCAATTGCGCCCGCGATGGCGCCTGCAACGATAGCGAGCAGATCGGCTATCTGAAACACTGGCGTCCTCACTTTCCTTTTTAACGCTTCACAGAACAGTTCCCGCCAAACATTGGTGACTATTGTACGAGCCAATCGCTAAAGTACAACCGAAAAAGCATCGGTTAATACGCACCTGTTCGTTTTCTTAAGACCTTCTTTATGCCGCAGGTACGGTAATACGTTTTTCTCGAACCCTGCAGGGCAAAACGTCCGTTAACAGGAGTGCGCGCGGTCGCCTTTTGTTCGTCCGCGCGCACCGTTTCTTCGTATTTGCAGCCGCGGCCGTCTTAGCCCAGCGACTAGAGCGTGCCGTAGATACGGTCGCCGGCGTCGCCCAGGCCGGGAACGATGTAGGCAGCCTCGTTGAGATGGTCGTCGATGGCGCAGGTATAGATATGCACATCAGGGTCCTTCTCAGTCAGCGACTTGAGGCCCTCGGGGGCCGCGACGATGCACAGCATGCGGATGTCCTTGACACCGCGCTCGCGCAGGTAGCTGAGGGCCATCTCGGCCGAACCGCCCGTGGCGAGCATGGGGTCGACGACCAGGCAGATGCGCTGGTCGATATCCTTGGGCATCTTGCAGTAATACTCGTGCGGCTCGTGGGTGACCTCGTCGCGCTCCATGCCGATGTGGCCCACGCGAGCGGAGGGCACCAGGTCGAGGATGCCGTCGACCATGCCAAGGCCCGCACGCAGGATGGGCACGATGGCGAGTTTCTTGCCGGCAAGCTGTTTGAACGTGGCGGTAGTGATGGGGGTCTCGACCTCGACGTCTTCCATAGGCAGGTCGCGCATGGCCTCGTAGCCGTCAAAAAGCGCGAGTTCGCGCACGAGCTGACGGAACTGGTTGGTGCCGGTGTTTTTGTCGCGCAGGATCGACAGCTTGTGCTGGACGAGCGGGTGGTCGACAAGCGTCACACGGGACGCATCGTAGGTGACGGTCATGGATTGATTGCCCCTTTCGTTGCGGCCGCAAAACGGCCTTGCTGACAAGGCGTGCAGCAATGTTGCCGCCGCACGCCATGCATTAGTTTAGCGGTTTGTTGTATCGAGCAGCCCATCGCAGCCCTACTGTGCGGTGCTGAGCGAGCGCCTGACTGCATCACGCCAGCCCGCAAGGTTTTGCTCGCGGCGCTCGGCGGACATGTGGGGAAGGAAGGTCCTAACGATCTGGGCATTTTGCTCCAGCTCCTCCAGGTCTTCCCAATAGCCGACGGCAAGACCCGCCAAGTACGCGGCACCGATTGCCGTGGTCTCCACCGTCTCGCATTGCAGCACGGGGATATCCAGCAGGTCGGCCTGGAATTGCATGATGAACTCGTTGCGCGAGGCACCGCCATCGACAGACAGGCGCTCGATCGAAAGCCCCACGTCCTGCTCCATGGCGCGCAGCACGTCGTAGCTCTGATATGCCATGGATTCGCAGGCGGCACGTACGATGGTCGCACGGCTCGAGGCGCCGGTCAGACCGCACACGATACCGCGGGCATGCGGGTCCCACCAGGGAGCGCCCAAACCCGCAAAGGCGGGAACGAAGTAGCAGCCCTCGTTGTCGCTAATCGAAGCGGCGAGTTGTGCCGACTCGCTCACGCTCGAGATGATGCCCATGTTGTTGCGAAGCCAGTTCATCGTTGAACCGGCGGCAAAAATAGAGCCCTCGAGCGCATAGCTGACTTTGCCGTCCGCAGCGATACCGATGGTGGAGACCAGGCCATTCTTGGATTCGACGATCTCGTCGCCGGTGTTCATGAGCATAAAGCAGCCCGTGCCATAGGTGTTTTTGGTCTGGCCGGGATAGAAGCAGCAGTGACCGAACAGCGATGCCTGCTGGTCGCCCGCCACACCCATGATGGGCGGCATGTTGGTCATGATGTCGCTCGCGACGCGGCCGTAGTCGCCCGAGCTCCAGCGAACCTCGGGCATCATGGAACGTGGAACGTCAAAGAGCGCCAGCAGGTCGTCGTCCCAATCGAGCGTATGGATATTAAAGAGTGCCGTGCGGCTGGCATTGGTGTAGTCGGTGGCAAAGACCTGGCCGCCGGTGAGGTTGTAGATGAGCCAGGTGTCGATGGTGCCAAACATGAGGTCGCCCGCCGCCGCGCTCTCGCGTGCGCCGTCGACGTTGTCGAGAATCCACTGCACCTTGGAGGCCGAGAAATACGGGTCAAGCGTAAGTCCCGTGCGGGAGCGCACCAGCTCCTCGCAACCCTGTTCAACCAACGCGTCGATCGCCGGCGCGGTACGACGGCACTGCCATACGATGGCGTTATAGATGGGCTGGCCGCTCACGCGGTCCCAGACCACCGTGGTCTCGCGCTGGTTGGAGATGCCGATGGCGGCGATGCGATCGGAATGGATGCCGCTCTTAAACTGAACCTCCATCATCACGCCGATCTGGCTGGCAAGCACCTCCGTGGGATCCTGCTCCACCCAGCCGGGGCGCGGGAAGCTGGTTTTGACGCTACGACGTGCCTGCGCGACGATGCAGCCGTATTCGTCGACAATGGCCGCGAGTACCGAGGTAGTGCCGCAGTCGAGCGCCATGATGTAGGAACCGCCAAAGTTAAACGAGGCATCTTCCATGCCCAGGCTGCCCAGATTCAACGACATCGCTTACACCCTTCTATTGCATCGGGTCGGACAGGACCCGCTCGATCTCTGATGCGGGAAGTGCGCCTTGGCGCAGGATCTGGAGCCCGCCGTGCTGGAACGACACGATGGTCGAGGCGTCGCGACACGGGGTCTCACCGGCGTCGACGGCAACATCGACCCCCTCCAGGATGCGACCCTCGACGGCGGCAAAGCTTGCCGGCGAAGGCGCGCCGTGCGTGTTGGCGCTCGTGCAGGCAAGGGGACTGCCGCAGGCGCGGATGAGCGCTTGGACCACGGGAGAGGCCGAAGCGCGCAGGGCCACGGTGTCGTCGGCAGCGCGCATAAAGGTCGGCACGCAGGGGGCTGCCTTGACCACGATAGTCAGGGCTCCCGGCCAGCATCGTCGCGCGAGTACGCGGGCATCTTCCGGGATATCCACGCCATAGCGGTCGAGTGCTTCGACGCCATCGACCAGCCAAGCGACGGTTTGCGTGAGCTCACGTTGCTTGAGAGTGAAGATACGGCGATAGCCGGTGCCGAGCGCAGGAACTGCGGCGCCATTGACGGCAGCCTGCGGATCGCGCGGCCACGATGGGAATTCGCTTGTATCTTGGGGCACGGCGCCCGAGAAGGCGTTGACTGCCACGGCGACACCGTAGACGGTCTCGGTCGGAATCAAGGCCAGGCCGCCGCGGCCGAGCACCTCGGCCGTGCGCTCGACGGCAAGCCGATGCGGCTCGCGCGTTCCCTCGTATACCCGATAGACCGTCTGCATGTGTATGCCAGCCCCTTACGCTCCGGTGCAAGTTTGTTTACTGTGGGGCATTCTCGCACGAAACATTCAACCTATTTGCCCAGAGCGCATGTTGGTTTGGTGAGCGGCTCTAGTAGTCGGTGAAAGTGAGGGGGTTAATTGAAGATTTTTAGCGCGCAAGCGTAACGGTACGATCGGGAAACTCGATGCTTGCAACCAGTTTTCCGCCGAGGCTCTCTGCGTACCTGCTCAGCGTGTCGAGCCTCATCGAACCCAACTCCCCACGCTCGAGCTCGGATACACGTTTTTGAGAAACGCCCATCGACTGGGCGACCGACGCCTGTGTTAGATCTTTTAACCTGCGAATCTGAGCAAGCTTATAGGCTTCGATACGATCGCGAGTCCTCTCCTGCTCGGCGGTAATGGAGTCGCGTGTTATCCCGCGAGATTCCATATACTCATGCAGTTCCATCTCGATCGAGCCTCCTTACGTGGCGACGGTATATTTGCTCGGCCCTTGGAATGTTGATCGCATACCAACCGTTCCATTTTGCCCTTGACGATCCCGCTCGCGACTTATCACCCGCCAATAGCAATACCGCCTGGCGCTTGGGGTCAAAGGCGAAGAGGATGCGAATCACCTGCCCACCACACGACGTCACTCTCAGCTCCTTTAAATGATGAAGCTTCGAGCCCTTTACGCGGTCAACCAGCGGACGACCAAGGCTGGGACCTTCCTTCTCGAGCACCAAAAGGTCTGCATAAATCTGCTTCAGCGTAGCTTCATCCTGCTCATCAAGCCAAGGTTCAATGTAATCAAGCACGATACGGTACCGATGCAGCTGATTTGACATACCTTTCTCCTTCTATAGTAGAAGTTTTACGGTATATTGCAAGGACAAACTTGCGCAAATGTCTATTTTTTCAGCTTAAATACGCTGTTTGGGCTCGGTGACGATGGCTCGAACGATGCGGGGACGATCGGTGAGGTCGTGGACGATACGCACGTCCGAAAGGCCTGCCTGGCGACAGAGCTCGGCCGCGGCATCGAGGGCGCCCTCGTAGAGCTCGCAGGCAAACAGGCCGCCGGCGCGCAGCATGTAAGGCGCCGCATTGAGCAGGCGGCGGAAGATGTCCAGGCCGTCGGCACCGCCCTCGAGCGCCAAGTCGGGCTCAAAGTCCTTGACCTCGTGCGGCAGCGAGCGCATGACGCCGGTCGGGATGTAGGGCGGGTTGGAAACGAGCACGTCGAAGGTGCCCCACTCTTCGCGGGGAATGGAGCTCACCAGGTTGGTGAGACTAAAGGCAACCTCATCTGCCGTGAGGCCGAGCGCGTCGCGGTTTTTGGTGGCCAGATCGATGGCGCGCGGCTCGATATCGGTGGCGGTGCAGGTAACGTGGCCGCGGCGCTCCCAGGCAAGGGAGAGCGAGATGCAACCCGTGCCGCAGCCGACCTCGAGAACGCGGGCGATACGGGTCTCGGCTGGGGCAGGCGCAGCGGCATCCTGAGCCGAAGCCGTCTCCTGGCCGGCACCCTCGATGGCGATGCCGTATTCGTCGAGCTCGGGCTCGGCGGCTTCCGCGGCTTCGGCTTCTGCTGCCTGCGCGGCGGCTTCCTCGGCCTCGCGGTCGGCCAGCTCCTCGGCATAGGCGCGGCTGCCCAATACGTCGCCGCCTAGCGCCGCCTCATCGGCAGCCGTCAGGTTAGCGGCACGGCGCTCGGCGGCCGCGCGTTCGTCTGCCAGCGCGGCCTCGGCCTTGCGGGCCTGCTCGACCTCATCGTTCCAAGGCAGCTCCACGCGCTGACGGGCAGCAGCCTCGGGGCTCAGCACCTCGGCATCCAGATAATTGAGGACTTCCTCGACGAGCATCTCGGTCTCGGGGCGCGGAATGAGCACACCGGGGGCGCACGCGACGTCGATCATGCGAAACTGCGTGCTGCCCGTGATGTATTGCAGCGGCTCGCCCTTAGCGCGGCGGACAACGGCCGCATGCATGGTCTCGAGCTGGGACGCGTTAAGCGTCTCGTCCATACGCATATATAGGTCAATACGCGCCAGGCCCGTGGCGGCGCACAGCAGCCACTCGGCAGAAAGACGGGGGTGCTCCTCGCCGCGCTCGGCCAGGTACTCCTTGGTCCACTCGAGACAACGCTTGATGGTCCAAATCTCGTTTGCCATGGGGCCCTCCCCTCTTAAGCGCCGGACGGCGCGCGAATGTCGGAGCAGATTGTACGCGAGGCCAGCGCTTGGCAAGGGACGATTGAAGACGATTATCGAGAATCAGCCCAGATTTTTGCTTGGAACCTGCCTGAAATGTTCATTCATCGACGTCTAAATCTGCATCCGTCAAGCTTTTGGCAAAGTTGCCCCAAAACTGACCAATATCTAACCAAGAACTTGCCAAATCACTTGACGCGCGACGCATCAAAAAATGCACTGCGACTTCTTGAACGATTTTTTGAGCATTATTTTCAATAGCAGATAAATGCCGCTAATTTCTTTGAGCAGGTAGCCGGCTTCATGGCCATCAAAGCCGATTGAATAACATCTCAAAGCAATGTGCCCAACCTAGTCATTTAAGAACGTCCCCAATGACTACCTCTAAGGCGCCGCAGGTTGAGCATACCGCATCCGGAGCAAGGCAGCGCCGCAGGTAGAGGACGGACAGCGAGCGGGTCGCATTTGAGACAAGGTGACGTGAAACGAAAGGGCGCTGACCTTCTGGTCGCGCCCTTGAAGTTGAACGTCAGATTGTCCAAATGCGGCCCGCGCAGCGTCGGCTGGTCCGCCGTTCGGTAGAACGGCGGAACCTACACAGCCTGTGCCAGCTTCTCGGCTCGCTCGGCGGCGGCGAGCGCCTCGATGACGGTGCCGAGCTGATCGCCCAGAAGGACGCCGTTGTAGGTGGAGTTGAAACCGATGCGGTGATCGGTCACGCGGTCCTGGGGTTGGTTGTAGGTACGGATCTTCTCGGAACGGTTGCCGTGGCCGCTCTGGCTCTGGCGCTCGGCACCAAGCTCTGCCTGCTGCTTCTCGAGCTCCATCTCGTACAGCCGAGCACGCAGCATCTGCATGCAGACATCGCGGGGCTGAATCTGGGAGCGCTGCTCCTGCGACTGCACCACGGTGTTGGTGGGCAAGTGGGTGATGCGCACGGCGGAGTAGGTAGTGTTAACGCACTGACCGCCAGGGCCGGAGGCGCAGTAGGTGTCGATGCGCAGGTCGGACTGGTTGATCTGGACGTCAATCTCCTCGGCCTCGGGAAGTACGGCGACGGTAGCCGTGGAGGTCTGAATGCGGCCCTGGGACTCGGTCTTGGGAACGCGCTGGACGCGATGCACGCCGGACTCGAACTTCATGACGGAGTAGACGCGGTCGCCCTCGACCTTGAACTCGATGGACTTAAAGCCGCCGGCCTCGCTGGGGCTGGAATCGAGCACGGTGGTCTTCCAGCCGCGCGATTCGCAGAAGCGCTGGTACATCTTGTACAAGTCGCCGGCGAAGATGGCCGCCTCGTCGCCACCGGCGGCGGAGCGAATCTCGACGATGGTGTTCTTGTCGTCGTTGGGGTCACTCGGGATGAGCATGTACTTGATGTCTTCCTCGAGCTGGGGAAGCTTGTCCTCGTTCTCGGAGATGTCCATCTGGAGCATCTCCTTCTCGTCAGCATCGGTGGTATCGTGCAGCATTTCCTTGGCAGCCTCGATGTCATCGAGCGCGCCGATGTACTCGCGCGAGGCGGCGATGAGGTCGGACTGGTGCGCGTACTCCTTGTTGAGACGCGTGAACTCCTTGATATCGGAGGCGACGGCCGGGTCGGAAAGCTTCTTCTCGAGCTCCTCGTAGGCCTTGATGATCTTTTCGAGCTTGTCGCGCATGGCAGGACTCCTTTAGATGCGTGAAGGTGAAAATCGGCAGAATTGATGGGGCGCGGGGCGCCGCTGCGGGGGTAAGCCCGGCTAGAACATGTCGATCTTCAGATACATGCGCATCCCTTCGCGTATGGGGTACATAGTTGCGGTCTAACCCATACATGATAGCGTGCGCAGGCAAACCTGCATATAACCCGCACGGAATGATTGGTGCAAACAAACCTGACCCCATTGCACCAAGGGCTTGCTTTTTGGCTAGAGCGTTTGGAGTAGAGCGACGAGGAAGCGGATGCCCTGGAGGTAGGCGCGGCGGGTGATGCGCTCGTTGGTGCCGTGGACGCCGCGATCACACTCGTCGTCATCAACCACAAAGGCCGAGAAGCGAATGCACTCAGGGCAAATGCGCTGGTAGTTGGCAGCGTCGGTCGCACCGATCACGGTCGAGGGCACAATTGCCACTGGCTCGAATGATCCGTTTTCCTCCGTCCCCTTTGGATCACGGAAATAGCGGGCGGCGATGGAGCGAACCGCTTCGAGACCGGGACCACCGATGCGCGGGGACGGCGAGGGTTCGGAACTGCCGGGGCCCAGCTCCACTTCGACACGACCGGCAAGGTCCGCCCCGGCAACCGCCTCACGGCAGCGCGCCACAACGTCGGCCACGCTCGTGCCCTCGAGCATGCGGAAGTTGATATTGGCCCACATATCCTGCGGCATTACGTTGGCGCCGGTGCTGCCACCCTCGATCTGCGTGGGCGCGCAGGTGGTCGTCACCAGCGGATAGAGCTTCTTGCTGGCGAGGCAATCGCGGACAATGGCATCCCCGTTGGCGGCAATTTCATCGGCCGTGTAGAGCCCCAACTCGACGAGTTGGGCGGCAAGCAAGTCGGTCGCGCGCGTCGGCCACTCGATATCGCAGATTGCGGTGATGGCACGGCTGAGCACCTCGAGCGAAGTGCCACCGTAGGGGTTGGACGAATGCCCGCCCTCACTCTTCGTCTTGAGCACAATATCGGCGTAGCCCTTCTCGGCAAGGTCGGCATGCATAAGCCAGCCCTCGCCCGCGCCGTACTCGGCAGCCGGAACGATGCGGTAGTCACCCTCGTCGATCAGGTACTCAAGCTCAATGCCGCGCTCCTCGAGCGCGCGGCCGATGGCGCCTGCGCCGTACTGCGTAGTCTCCTCGTCCTGGCCAAAAGCCAGGAGCAGCGTGCGCTCGTGCTGCCAACCGTGCGCCAGCGCATACTCAACCGCCTCGAGAATGCCTGCGACCTGGTCTTTCATATCGATGGCGCCGCGACCCCAAATGTAGGTGTCGTCTACATGCCCGCTAAAGGGGGCGTACGTCCAGTCGTCCTCGGTACCCGGCACCACGGGGACCACGTCCATGTGACCCATGAGCACAACGGGCTTGAGTGCGGGGTCGGAGCCGGAAAGCGTCACCAGCAACGAACGATCGATGAGCTCGACCTCGCCCGCCGCAAACACGCGCGGCCAGGCCTGCTGCATATAGGCGCGCAGGTCGTCGAACGGCTGCCAGTCCACTGCCTCGGCATCCATGCTCGAAATGGTCGGAAACGACAGCACACGGCCTAGGCGCTCGCATGCGCCGGCCTCGTCTATACCGGCAAAATCATCCTCATGCGCAAAGAAGCGCCAAACCTCGGCCATGACATCCTTTCGATTGTGATGACGAGGGCCGCCCCACCGGAGCGGCCCTGCCACATAAACGCTTACGGTCGGTTATTTGTCCTCGAGATAACGCGAGAGGAACTCGCGGGTACGCTGGTGCTTGGGGTTGCCAAAGAGCTCCGCCGGCGCGGCGTCCTCGAGGACCACGCCCTTGTCCATAAAGACCACGCGGTCGGACACCGTGCGGGCAAAGGCCATCTCGTGCGTGACGACGACCATGGTCATGCCGTCGGCAGCGAGCTTGCGCATGACCTCGAGCACCTCTCCCACGATCTCGGGGTCGAGTGCGGAGGTCGGCTCGTCGAACAGCATGATCTGCGGATTCATGCATAGGGCACGAGCGATGGCAACGCGCTGCTTTTGGCCGCCGGACAGGCGACCCACGGCGGCGTGCGCGAACTTCTCGAGCCCCACGCTCGTCAGATGCTCCATCGCGACCTTCTCGGCCTCGGCCTTGCTCATCTTTTTGAGCGTGACGGGCGCGAGCGTGCAGTTATCGAGCACATCCATGTTGTTGAACAGGTTAAAGCCCTGGAACACCATGCCGATGTCCTCGCGCAGCTTGTTGATGTTGCAGCGCTCGGCCGTGAGGTCCTGGCCGTGGAACCAGATGTGGCCCGCGTCCGGGGTCTCGAGCAGGTTGAGGCAGCGCAGGAAGGTCGACTTGCCCGAACCCGAGGCGCCGATGATGGTGACGACCTCGCCGGGGTTAACGGACAGGTCGATGCCCTTGAGCACCTCGAGCGAGCCGAAGCTCTTGCGCAGGCCCTCGACGCGGATGAGCGGCTCATTGGTCTGTGCGGCGGCCGCAACGCCGGTAATGGCGGTATCTGCCATGATGATTCTCCTCGTCTTTAGCCTAGTTGGAGCTGGGCAGCGTGACCGGAGCCTCGGCGCCGAGCTTTTTGCCAAAGGCCTCGAGCAGGCGGCTCGCCACGAGCGTCAGGATCAGGTAGACCACGAGCGCCACGCAGTAGACCTCCATCTGGCGGTAGTACACGCCGGCGACGGTGGTGGTGGCGTACATGAGGTCGAACACGCCGATGACCGAGAGCACCGACGAGTCCTTGATGTTGATGATGAGCTCGTTGGTGAGCGCCGGAATCGCGTTTTTAATGCCCTGGGGGAACACGACTTTGCGCATAGCTTGCCACTGCGACAGGCCCAGCGAGCGTGCTGCCTCGGCCTGGCCGGGATCGATGGACTCGATGCCGCCGCGCAGGACCTCCATCATGTAGGCGGTGGAGGTGAGCGAGATGGTGACGAGGCCGGCGGTGAAGGTACTCCAGATCTGGTTGGCCTGGGCGGTCTCGAAGCCCATGCCGCGCAAAACGGTGAAACCCGCGTAATAGATGAGCAGACCCTGGACCATCACGGGCGGGCCGCGCACGATGGTGGAGTAGCTGGTCGCACAGCCGCGGCCAATGCTCTTAAAGA
>RPYR01000190.1 GCA_008671285.1 Collinsella aerofaciens
ATTTGGCGCGGTGCTCATGACCATGGCGCTCAACCGCTTCTATAAAAAGAATCCTCTGATCATTTTCCTGGTAAGTGCCCTGATCGGCGGCGCTTTCGAGGTGTTTGTAGGCTGGTTTATGCAGACCTCATTTGGCGTGGTGTCGTGGAGCTATTCACACATTAGGCTATTCGGCATGCCCGATCCCATCGCGGTATTGACCGGGGGACGCACATGCACGCCGTTTGCCTGCATGTGGGGCCTGGGTGGCCTCATCTGGATCAAGCTGCTGCTGCCGAGGTTGCTCAAGCTCATCAACATGATTCCGTGGAAGAGTCGCTACTCGGCTACCGTCATCTTTACCGTCATTATGCTGGTCGACGGCGTCATGACGCTACAGTCGCTCGACTACTGGTACCAGCGCGTCAACGGCACGGAGCCGGATATTCCCGTCGCGCAGTTCTACGGCAAGTATTTCGATAACGATTACATGGAGAACCGCTTCCAGAGCATGACCATGAGCCCCAAGGATGCGACGCGCGTGTAGCGTCACGCAATGCCGAGATTATCCAACGCACAGAAAAGCCCGCTGGCAGACTGATGAACTGCCAGTGGGCTTTTTGTTGGCGAGTGCCGCTGCCGGCCTTATGCCTCGCGCTCGACCTCGCTCACACACTCATTTTTGATGGTACCGACGAGCGCCTGTAGCGCATCGACCACATGCGGGCGAATGTCTCCGCCAATGAGCACGAGCATGATGTCGTCGCCCACGGTAAGCTCGCCACTCGCCAGCCACACGCGCACATAGCCGATACCCGGCATCGCGCGCGTTGCCTCGATAGCGGCCTGCACCTTTTCGGCATCGAAGCCAAACACCATGCCGCCCACCTTATGCCCAGGCGCCACACCATCTGTCTCGACCCCACGCACCTCGGCCTTGGGCGTCGCACGCACCACGCCGTTGTGTGTCAGGTACATCCCACAATCAGCCGCCGAAACATCGGCCTTGGCTTCGCGCAGCCAAGCATCAACCGAAGGCATCGATTTGCCGCTTTCAAGCATCATTTCTCCTTTTGATTTCCAGGGTAGTCTTTTTGGAACGGGGCCCGGACACTTTATTCCTCGACCGGCGTGAGCACCATGACGGCGCGCGTATTGCTAAATGACAGCGAACGGCAGGTCACAAGCGTTACGACCTTGGTTGCCGAAGCGGCACGATCGGTGGCATCGCTCGCCACGGCAGAGGCACCGTCGAGCATCTCGGACAGGTAATTCTTCAGTCCGTCATCGCCCTCAAAGTTGGGCGTGCGCGCCTTGGCATACGTGTCCTCGACCACCTTGGTCGCCAGCGGGCGCAACTTATACGTCGCATCACGCGTGATGTAGTACACGTATTCCATGCTGTCGAACGTCGCCTGATCGGTCGTATCCGAAATCACGTTGAACATCGAACCGTCGTTCATATGATGACCGTAAATCGTGGTCTGCTGATCCACCATGCCCGGCGCGTTGTCGTCGCTATCCAGGAAGATGGCTCCCGAGGCATTGGCCGTACCGTCGAACAGCGTGTTGAGGTACTTGGAGTTGTTGTTGGTCTGCACCACGGGGTAGTTGATGTTGGTGCCGGGCGCGTAAATCCAACCCACAACCTCGGGATTTGTCTGGGCCAGCGCATTGAAGTCGACAATTGGCACGCCACCGGCGTCCTTGTCGCTCACATATTGCTTTTCGATTTTTTGATACGACTCGCTCGCCTGCTTGTAGCCAATCTGCGCGTTGATAAAGATGGCGGCCGCAGCAACGATCAGGCCAATGCCGATGATGATGAGCAGAATGGGAATGACGGAGCGGCGCTTTTTGCGCGGCGGCTCGGTATAGCTCGATGGCGCGGTATGCGCCGAAGAGCGAGGTGACTTCTTGGCCGTACTGTATGACGAAGGGCGATATGCAGCAGGCGTATCCTGACGGCGATGCTTCGCCGGCGTCACGGGGCGCGGCGCGCGCGGCTGCTGAGGAGAGGATGTCCGACCCTGCTGCGGTGCGCGGGCTGCTCCCGACTTGGCTGGATCGGGAATCCGAGAAGCCGAAAAACGCTTTCCCTGATAGTCGGACATGGCTCTCCTTATGCTGCAAATGGACTGGCAGAGCGCTTAGGCGTCAGCCATCTCTTGCTTCATCTTCTCGATAACCTTGCGGTACTCGACATCGCATGCGCCCAGAATCTGCGTGGCGTAAATGGCAGCGTTCTTGGCACCGTTGATGGCCACACAGGCAACGGGCACGCCCGAAGGCATCTGAACCATCGACAGCAGCGAGTCCATACCACCCAGATCGCTCGTCTTCATAGGCACGCCAATAACCGGCAGCGGAGTAAACGCAGCCACGACACCGCCCAGGTGAGCAGCCTTGCCGGCAGCAGCGATAATCACCTTGATACCGCGGTCGGCAGCAGTCGAGGCCCACTCATGGACCTTCGCCGGCGTGCGGTGTGCGCTTGCAATCACGAGCTCATAAGGCACGCCCAGTGCCTCGAGCTCGGCGGTGCAGCCTTCCATAACGCCCAGATCGGACTTGGAGCCCATGATGATCCCGACAACCGGCTTCTGATCTGCCATAAACAAAGACCTCCTGTTGAGAGCGGTGACGCGGCGAATCCGCGACCCTTAACTACTGAGAGTAGTATAGCTGCTCCCGTCCCTGCGGTCTTTGTGGTGGCGGCTGAGCCTTTCCCTCGGGAACTGGGCTTCGCGAAGTTTCCCGAG
>RPYR01000034.1 GCA_008671285.1 Collinsella aerofaciens
CATCGACGACGCCGAGGGCGATATGCGCAAGATCGTCGTCTTCGCTGCCGAGGATGCCGCTGAGGGCCTGGTCGAGCTTGCCAACAAGAAGGAGAAGCTCCTGCCCGAGCTTTCTTACGAGGAGGCCACCGAGCTGATGGCCGCTCTCGATAAGGTTATCGCTCCGCTCGTCGCCATGGGCCTGGACGAGGATCGCGGTCCTCGCGGCGGCCGTGACGACCGTGGTGGCCGTGGCGGCGACCGTGGCGGTCGCGGCGGCTTTGGCGATCGTGGTGGCCGTGGCGGCGACCGTGGCGGTCGCGGTGGCGATCGCGGTGGCCGCGGCGGCTTTGGTGACCGTGGCGGCGACCGTGGTGGCCGTGGCGGCTTTGGTGGCAACCGTGGTGGCTATGGCGACCGCGGCGGCAACCGTGGCGGCTTCGGCGGCAACCGTGGTAACGACCGCGGCGGTCGCGGTGGCGACCGTGGCGGCCGCAACGGTGGCGGCTTCCGCGGTAACCGTTTTTAGTTACGGCGTTTTACCAAACGCCGTAACTGGCCGACGCTGCGCGCCCACCAGAGCGACAACTTGTCATTCAAAGAGGACGGCATGACCAGAAGGTCTATGCCGTCCTCTTTTCATGCCAATTTGTTCGCTCTGGTGGGCGCTCGCTCTGTCGGTGCCAAAACATCGACATTGCCATGATCCAGACCTGCTAAAAGATAGTCGTTGGGGACGTTCTTGTTTGACTGGCCATTTAAGAGCGTCCCCAACGACTACATAGCATGAGAGTGGATAATCTCCCGGTTTGAGCCCATATTCATGCTCAAGGAGGGAGATTATCCACTCTCGTTTCGTTGGTTGCTTTCGATGCCTAAATTTGTACGAACATTTCGTGGAGGCGGGTGTCTTCGTCGAGTTCGGGGTGGAAGGTTACGCCGAGCTGGTTGCCCTGACGGGCGGCGACGATACGGCCGTCGACTTTCGCTAAAGCCTCGGCATCGCCGTGCACCTCAACGATGCGGGGTGCACGGATAAACGTCAGCGGCACTTCACCGTTGATGCCGGATACCTGCCCCTTGGTTCGAAAGCTGCCGAGCTGTCTGCCGTAGGCATTGCGCTCGACAAGTACATCCATGGTTGCCAAACGCGGCGTGCCCTTATCGTCATGGGCGGCAAGGTCGTGAGCCAGTAGAATCAGGCCGGCGCAGGTGCCCAGGACGGGCATGCCTTCAGCGATACGGGCACGAAGCTCCTCGAGCATGCCCAACTCATCAAGCAGCTTCCCCTGAACGGTGGACTCGCCGCCGGGAAGTACCAGACGGTCAAAGTCCTGCTTCAAATCGGCCGCCTGCCTCAGCTCAATACAGTGTGCGCCAAGCCCGGATAGTCTTGCCTCGTGCTCGGCAAAAGCGCCTTGGACCGCCAGCACGGCGACCGTTTGGTCTGCATAATCGCTCATGTGCGATCCTTTCTGCCGGACTAGCGTCCGCGCTCCTCCATGATGATTTCGATCTCGTCGGCGTTGATGCCCACCATGGCCTCGCCCAGGTCCTCCGAAAGCTCGGCGATGAGCTTGGCATCGGTGAAGTTTGCCACGGCCTTGACGATGGCGGCGGCGCGCTTGGCGGGGTCGCCGCTCTTAAAGATGCCCGAGCCGACAAAGACGCCCTCGGCGCCCAGTTGCATCATCAGCGCGGCGTCGGCAGGGGTCGCTACGCCGCCGGCGGCAAAGTTCACAACGGGAAGCTTGCCCGTGGCATGGACCTCGCGCACCAGCTCGACCGGAACCTGCAGTTGCTTGGCTGCCTCAAAGAACTCATCATCGCGCAGGGCAACAACGTCACGGATCTGCTTTTGGATCTTGCGCATGTGACGCACGGCCTGAACGACGTCGCCCGTACCCGGCTCACCCTTGGTGCGAATCATAGTGGCGCCCTCGGCAACACGGCGCAACGCCTCGCCCAGATCGCGGGCGCCGCAGACAAACGGCACGTCAAACTGGGTCTTGTCGATGTGATAGACGTCATCGGCGGGGGAGAGAACCTCGGACTCATCGATGTAGTCGATCTCGATGGCCTGCAGGACCTGCGCCTCGACGATGTGACCGATGCGGCACTTGGCCATGACGGGGATGGAGACGGCCTCCTGGATGCCCTTGATCATCTTGGGGTCGCTCATGCGCGAGACGCCGCCTGCGGCACGGATGTCGGCCGGGATGCGCTCGAGAGCCATGACGGCGCAGGCGCCTGCCTCCTCGGCGATGCGTGCCTGCTCGGGCGTGGTAACGTCCATGATGACGCCGCCCTTGAGCATCTGCGCGAGCTCGCGATTGAGTTTGACGCGGTCGGCCTTGCTGTTCTGTTCTGCCATGGTTGCTCCCTTGGTTGGCATGTGCATTGCTTGACGGAATATCCTATCGGGGAGCTGGGTATGGCGAAATACTCAGTTTTCGAGATAATAACAAGGTCAGACTAATACCAGATTGAATGGCTTAATAAGGTCAGGTGATAGGCTCATGCTTGACTACAATTTGGAAAAACGCGGCGAAGCATCGCTCTATGAGTATGTTTACCAGCAAATTCGAGATGATATCGTAGCTGGACGCATTGCGGCGGGGGAGCATCTTCCGTCTAAGCGCGCCTTTGCCAGTCATCTGGGAATCAGTGTCATTACCATCGAGAATGCATATAGCCAGTTACTTGCCGAGGGCTATATTTGCTCAATGCCGCGTCGTGGCTACTACGCTTGCAAGCTTCCGGATGCACCGGTTTTGGCTTCGGCTGCGGAGGGCATCGACCGGGATGCCGTCTCTGTGGACTCCGGCGTGCATGATGCCAGCGGACAGGTCGAGCGATTCGATGCGCTTTCTCCTTCCGCTTTGGAGGCGGCGCGGCTTTGGCAAAGCGCACTGCGGGCGACGCTGGCATCCGAAGACGAGCGCGAGATCTTTTCGCCCGCACCGGCACAGGGCACCGTTCGGCTACGATGCGCAATTGCTCATCATCTGCGCGGGACGAGGGGTATGAATGTCGACCCCAATAACATTGTTATCGGCGCGGGCGCTCAGCTGCTCGATACCATGTTGGTTCAGTTGCTTGGCGCTGACAAGGTGTATGCCGTTGAGGACCCGGGCTATTTACGTCTGACGCGCATTTATCAGGCTATGGGCTGCAAAGTTCGACATATCCCGTTGGATGATGAGGGGGTGGACTTGAGCGCTCTGCAGAAAACCGGGACCGATGTACTTCACCTGATGCCGTCTCACCAATATCCAACCGGCCTTGTGACGAGCATTGCGCGTCGCTATGCGCTTCTGAGCGGGGCCGCCGAGCGACCAGGTCGGTATCTCATCGAAGATGACTTTGATTGTGAGTTTCGCCTTGCCGGGAAGCCGATTCCCGCGCTCGCGTCGATCGATGCCGCCCGGGCGGTTATATACACCAACACGTTTTCGAAGAGCCTTTCATCGGCGTTGCGTTTGGCGTACATGGTGTTGCCCGATGAGTTAATGGAGCGGTTTAGGCGCAACCTTGGTTTCTACGCCTCGTCGGTGAGCTCTGTTGATCAGGTCGCTTTGGCGCGTTTGCTGGAATCGGGTGATTACGAGCGACATGTGAACCGCGTGCGCGTTCGTGCTCGCGAGGCGCGTGATGGCCTGATGGCGCTTGTGCGGAAGGTATTTCCGGCAGGAGAGGTCTCGATCGAGCATACAGACGCGGGCCTTTGCTGCACCGTGGTTGCGCAGCGCGGAGCGGGTGGAAGCTCTTTTGTGCGGGCCCTTACGCGCTCGAGTATCCCTTTTGTCGATATCAGTGACTGTTATTGGTGTGCCGATGGCGCGTCTGTCCCTGAAAACCCGACTCGAATCCTTGTACAGTATGACGATTTGAGTCCAAACGTGCTAAATACCTTGGAATTGCAGCTAATGGGGGCACTCTGCAACCTAAGTGAGTAGACTTTTAGCACTTTGGCGACCAGGCAGTTTTGTAGCAAGCTATCTACCTGCGGTTTTGAAAAGCAGGATGACCGGCCTGCTCGGGATGTTCAAAAAAGTCTACTCACTTGCCGCGCAAAGCTTCTACATGAGAAAAAATGGGGTTTTCAACAGGGTTTCGTCCAGCTCTCGGCAAGCTTTTGGCCAGTTGGGGAGGGCTGTTGAAAACTTGGCAGTCCGTTCGGCGCCATTTTTGCTGCGTTCGCGCCAATGCGTGACTGATTGGGTTGAAATTCGTGTTTTCCTGTGCCTATGAAGGATCTACTTTGTGACATATCAGCTTTTAGGTACTGGCGTTTGCCTCCTCAAGTCCGCGCTTTGTGTCCGCCGCTTCCACGACCGGAAGAAGACCGGCAGCGATATGATCTCGCCCGCAACCCGACGGCTGCGGTCGCGCTCGGTTTTCCGTTGTATACATTGGTTCGGACGAGAAACAAACGGACTTGTCCTGCCAGCATTAGGCAGCGGCTGTTTCTTGGTGAGCTCCCCAGGGAATCCGTGCTGGAAACGGAGCATGGGTTTTTGATTACGTCTCCTCTACTGACGGCATTCATCATGTCGCGGCACCTGACGGATCTCCAGCTTCTTTTGGTATTGGCGGAGATGTGTGGCTTGTTTGCGGTGTGCGCTCTGCCGGCGGCACTTGAGGCGGAGCTTTCGCGTGCAATTGATTCGGGCGCGATTTCGACAACGTTCGGTTGGGTGCGCTGCCCGTCCGAGGACGGCACCGCCTCAAATTTATGGCGTCGAGACGCTTTGGTTTTGGGCGGAGACCTTGACCGTTTTTGTTCAGATGTTTGCGGGATGCGTTACGGCAATAGATTTATGGCGGTATCGCAACTCGTTCCATTGGGTGCCGCGTCGCCTTTTGAGGTCGAGGCGTATTTGCTACTTGCACTGCCGCGATCCCTGGGAGGCGAAGGTTTTTGCGACATAGAGCTTAATGTTGAAGTGATGCTAGGCACAAGTGCTCGAGCGATTGTGGGAAAGTCCCGTATATATATCGACCTACTTCTTTCTTCACCGGACGGTAGGCGACAGGTGGCCATTGAATGTCAGGGAAAGGCCTCGCACGGACGCGCAGGGGATGGCTTGCGTGACGCTGACCGCATGACGGCCCTTCAGGCCATGGGCTACGATGTGCTTCTCCTGACACACAGACAGATATCGGATGAGGATAGATTCCGCGCGATCGTTAAGGCCATATGCAGGATGCTCGATGCTGAATATCGTGATAAAAGCTCGGATGAGCAAAGGGCTGAGATATTACTCCGGTCTGAACTATTCATTGACTGGACAAAATTGGGAGTAATCGACGGAAAGATGCCCGTTAGACACAAAACGGCTCAATCGTGGACGGCTGCGGTTCTAAGTGAGTAGACTTTTGGCACTTTGGCGACCAAGCCGTTTTGCAACAAGTCATTTACCTGCGGCTTTATAAAGCAATATGGGTGGTGTGCTCGGCAAGTTCCAAAAAGTCTACTCACTTAGTTTTTGACGAGAAGCCGATGCCGAAGGCGGTCCTATTTCAGGGCGTTAACAAGTTCGTGAGGCACGAAAAAGGCCCGAACCAATACGGTCCGGGCCTCATCGAGCTTGAGGTTATGTCTCAGGCGGTTGGCTTAGCCAAAGTAGCGCTTGAGCAGGCCGGCGAAAGCCTTGCCGTGGCGGGCCTCGTCGCGAGCCATCTCGTGCACGGTGTCGTGGATGGCATCGAGGCCGGCGGCCTTGGCACGCTTGGCAAGATCGGTCTTGCCGGCGGTGGCGCCGTTCTCGGCCTCAACGCGCATCTCGAGGTGCTTCTTGGTGGAGTCGGTCACGACCTCGCCCAGGAGCTCGGCGAACTTGGCGGCATGCTCGGCCTCCTCGTGGGCAGCCTTTTCCCAGTACAGGCCGATCTCGGGATAGCCCTCGCGATGAGCGACGCGAGCCATGGCCAGGTACATACCGACCTCAGAGCACTCGCCCTCAAAGTTGGCGCGCAGGTCGGCAACGATGTCCTCAGCGACACCCTCCATCTTGGCGCCGCCCACGACGTGCTCGGCGGCCCACTCGAGCTGGCCCTCCTCCTGCTTCAGGAAACGAGAACCGGGAACGCCGCACTGGGGGCACTTAAAATCCTCGGGCAGCTGGTCGCCGTCGAACTCTTCCACATAACCGCAAACGGGGCAAACAAACTTCATGATTCGATCCTTTCGATCGATGGCGATTGTGCGCTCGTCCGGTCCCGTAAGGGCCCTCTCTGGACGTGCGTCTTGACGAGTTCTATTATCCATAAATGCAACCAAATGTGAAGCCTATTAGGAATGATTTTTAATAAAACAATTTCGAGATATGAAGATGTTGATTGATTAACGATTGGGAGGCCGTCTGCGATCTTTGCTGAGTACAATCGGGCGAGCAAATGTTGACCTATCAACAAATGAAGGAGTTTCCTTTATGCATCTAGCCCGTCGTGCCTGGTGCCGAACATATCAGACGGTTTTTCGCATTGCATTGCCGATCCTGCCCTATACCGAGCCGCGCATTTTGGAGCATGCCGAGGATGTGCCCGCGGTGCTTCAAAAGCGCTCGATCCAGAAGGTCCTTATCG
>RPYR01000060.1 GCA_008671285.1 Collinsella aerofaciens
AAGCGCGTCAGTGTCCTCAAATTCCTGGACGCCCCGACGGTTTCGGCCAAGGTCACCCGTCTCTACCCCGGCACATGGGATTCCGTCGAAAGCCGCCTGTACGGTGAGTTCTGCGCGTTTTGGCGCGTCTGTCCCCTATACGAGATCGAGTTCTCGCGCGAGGGAAGCTACGAGACGCTCGCCAAGATGCTCGGTCAGAACCTTATCGAAAAATGGCCGCAGAAAAAGGTCGACTACCTACGCCACACCTTCCTGCTCTTTAAGCGCGCCTACCTTCGCGCAGGCGGCGACCACCTGGACATTACGCCTGCCGACGCCATGCTCGTCTACCTCAATGTGTACAACCAGGACCGCCTGCTGGATACGGCGACGGATATCGTCGTAAACCGCCTGTGTAAGATGTGGCGCGAGCTGGTCATTGCCGGCAAAAATGACGAGGACAAGGTCGATCTTGTCGAAGCGCCGAGCGTCGATGAGGAGGAGTCGCCCACCAAGTCCACCTCCGGCGTGCTCAACTTCTTTATGGGCAAGACTGTCTATTCGGCGGCCAACCCCCTGCGCATCGCCTTTATCCATGAGTTCCCCTGTGCGGCGTCGAGCTGGGACAGTCTGCACGACCAAGGACGTCAGTATCTCGATGAGCACTTTGACGGTATCGTGCGCACCGAGGCGTTCGAGGACTGTCACGATCCGGACGTGTTCTACGCCGCCGTGGAAACGGCTGTCAAACATGGAGACAACGTCATCTTCTCGACCTCGCACCGCCTGATGGAATACACGCTCAGAGCTGCCGTTGAGTATCCCCAGGTTCGGTTCCTTAACTGCTCTATCGGCCTTCCCCACCAAAGCGTCCGTTCGTACTTTGGCAAGATGTACGAGGCCAAGTTCCTCCTGGGCGCCCTTGCCGCCAGCATGGCGGACAACCATCGCATCGGCTACCACGCGTCGGTCTTCGCATCCGGCGCGCTCAGCGAGATCAATGCCTTTGCCATCGGCGCCTCGCTGCTCGACCCCCGCGCGCAAATTATCCTCACCTGGGGCGATGTGCCCGCCGGCGGTCTTGCCGAGGCCATGTGCCGCGAAGGCGTGAGCGTCATGACCGGCGCTGACATGTCAAAGTCGCTCGAAGACCCTACGGCCTACGGACTCCACCGCCTGGTCGATGGCAAGGTTTCCGGCATCGCCATGCCGGTATGGAACTGGGGCCGTTACTACGAGCTCATCGTTCGCAGCCTTCTGCACGGCACGTGGGACGAGACCAGCGATGACAACCAAGTGCGCGCCGTCAACTACTGGTACGGCATGAGCTCCGGCGTTATCGACATCCGTTACGCTCCGGGCCTACCCTACCAGACGCGCAAACTCGTGCAGTTGCTCCGCAACGGCATTGTCGAGGGCTCCATCAACCCCTTTGGCGGCGAGCTCCACAGCCAGAGCGGCGTGGTACAGATCGAAGGCTTCCCTCCGCTGCCGAGCACGCAGATTGTCGAGATGAATTGGCTGGCGGACAACGTGGTGGGCACCATTCCGCAGCTCGACGATGAGCCGAAAGTCCCTGCCCTATGAAGATCCTTGCCATAGCAGATACCGAAGAACGATGCCTTTGGGAGTGCTTTCGCAAGGAACGCTTTGAGGGAGTCGACCTGATTTTGTCCGCCGGCGATCTGGACCCGGACTATCTTGAGTTTTTGGTTACGGTCATCAACAAACCGCTCATCTACGTGCGTGGCAATCACGATGACCGCTACGCACGTCATGCACCGGGCGGATGTATCTGCGTAGAAGACAGCGTGTACACGTACCGAGGGATTCGCATTGCGGGCCTTGGCGGGTCCATGCGTTATCGCGACGGCGCCAACATGTACACCGAACGCGAGATGTCCAAGCGCATGCGTAAGCTGTCGCGTAAGGTTAGGATGGTCGGCGGGTGCGACATTCTGCTTACCCATGCACCCGCCGCCGGTATGGGTGATCTGGACGATCTGCCGCATCGAGGATTCGAGTGTTTTAACACAGCACTCGAATCCTGGAATCCCGACTACATGGTGCACGGGCATGTGCACCAAAGCTACGGTTGCGATTTTCAGCGCGAGCGTCAGCATGTGTGTGGAACGACGATCATCAACGCCTGCGGCTATACGCAGTTTGAGCTCGACCAGACGCACTACCCCATCCGCGGCTGGCAAGCAGCTTGGCTCAACTCACAAACCATGCGCCGCGAGCTCAAACGCCACGAAGCCATCGAGTCTTCAACAGCCAGAACACCCTGGTAACCACCATAAAGGGGACACTGTCCCCTTTATGGTGCTTTTGACGCGATAGCAAGAAACCCGGTCCTGCACAAGGCAGAACCGGGTTTCTTTAGCAATGCTTGCTGTACTCAGGCAGTAACTAGCAGTTACTCAGCCAGGAAGTCACGCTGGACAGCGGGATCGACCTTGACGCCAGGGCCCATGGTGGAAGACACGGAGATGGACTTGACGTACTTGCCCTTAGCAGAAGAGGGCTTGACGCGCAGGATCTCGGTGTACAGGGCAGCGTAGTTCTCGACGAGCTGCTGCTCAGAGAAGGACTTCTTGCCCAGGGGCACGTGGCAGATGCCGTAGCGGTCGGCGCGGTACTCAACGCGACCAGCCTTGAGCTCGGAGACCATCTTGGCGACGTCCATGGTCACGGTGCCGAGCTTGGGGTTCGGCATGAGGCCACGGGGACCAAGGATCTTACCGATGCGGCCAACCTTGGCCATCATGTTCGGCGTAGCGATAGCGGCGTCGAAGTTGATCTCGCCCTTCTGAATCTGGGCGACGAGCTCGTCGGAACCGATGATGTCGGCGCCGGCAGCCTCAGCCTCGCGGGCCTTCTCGCCCTCGGCGAAGACGGCAACACGAACGGTCTTGCCGGTGCCGTGGGGCAGGGAGATGGAACCACGGATGTTCTGGTCAGCCTTACGAGTATCGATGCCCAGACGGAAGTGGGCCTCGACGGTCTCGTCGAACTTGGCGGTGTCGAGCTCCTTGATGAGCTTGGCAGCCTGAAGGGGGGTGTAGAGCGTGGCGCGGTCGATCTTCTCGGCAGCGGCGTTATAGCTCTTACCATGCTTAGCCATGTGCATTACCTCCTGTGGTTAAACGGGCGTGAGCCCTCCCACATCGTATCGTGTGCCCTATTGCACACATTCAACGGGCGCCCCGGTCGGAGCACCCGTCGTTACCATAAGAAATCGCTACTCAGCGATGGTGACGCCCATGGAACGGGCGGTACCGGCGATGATCTTCTTGGCGGCGTCAATGTCGTTGGCATTGAGGTCCGGCATCTTGATCTCGGCGATCTTGGTGAGCTGCTCCTGGGAGAGCTGACCAACCTTGTCGGCCTGGGGCTTAGCGGAACCAGACTTGAGGTTCAGCTCCTTCTTGATGAGGTGAGCCGCCGGCGGGGTCTTGGTGATGAAGGAGAAGGACTTATCCTCGTAGACAGAGATCTCAACGGGGATGATGTCGCCCTTCTTGTCCTGCGTCTCGGCGTTAAAGGCCTGGCAGAACTGCATGATGTTCACGCCAGCAGCGCCCAGGGCGGGGCCGACGGGAGGAGCGGGGTTAGCTGCACCAGCAGGAATCTGGAGCTTAATGACGTTGGCAACCTTCTTCTCAGCCATGGTCATTCCTTTCGAATCACGAGTGTGAAGTACTTGCTATATCGTAAGCACGCACGTGTTAGAAGCACTCCTGAGATGAGCAGTCACAGAAGAAGCACGCTCGCGCGAACGGACGAAAACTTAAGCGATGACAGCGACCTGGTTAAAGTCGAGCTCGACCGGCGTCTCGCGGCCAAAGATCATCAGCGTGACCTTGAGCTTGCCAGCCTCGGTGTTAACCTCGGAGACCTTGCCATCAAAGTCGGTAAGCGGGCCATCGGTGACGCGGACGGACGTGCCGACCTGAATATCAACCGAGGTGCGCTTGGGCGAATCGCCCTTACCGGGACGACGAGTCATCTTATTGTACTCGTCGCGGGAAAGCGGAGCGGGCTTGCCGTTGCCGCCTAGGAAACCGGTGACGCCAGGCGTGTTACGAACACACGTCCAAGCATCGTCATCCATCTCCATGCGGACCAGGACATAACCCGGGAAAATCTTGGAATCCTTGGTCTCGCGCTTGCCACCCTCTTTAATCTCGGTGACGCGCTCCATAGGAATCTCGATATCAAAGATACGGTCCTGCATGCCCATAGTCTCGATGCGATGCTCGAGATCGGACTTAACGCGGTTCTCGTATCCAGAGTAAGTGTGAACGACGTACCAACGCTTAGACATGGTTTAGCCCCTCAATCCAGAGAACAGAGCAAGAGCCTCGCCAAAG
>RPYR01000202.1 GCA_008671285.1 Collinsella aerofaciens
ACGGGCTTGTTGGGGGGAATGACCTCGACGGGCAGCTTGTAGATCTCGCGGAACTCGGCGTCCTCGGTGAGCGCCGTACCGGTCATGCCGGAGAGCTTGTCATACAGGCGGAAGTAGTTCTGCAGGGTGATGGTGGCAAGGGTCTGGTTCTCCTCGCGCACGAGCACGCCCTCTTTGGCCTCGATGGCCTGGTGCAGGCCCTCGGAATAGCGGCGACCCTCCATGATACGACCGGTGAACTCGTCGACGATCTTGACCTCGCCGTTGGTGACCACGTACTGCTTGTCGCGGTGGAACATGTACTGGGCCTTCAGCGCCTGCTGCAGGTGGTTGACCAGCTGGCCGGAAAGATCGGCATAGATGTCATCGATACCCAGGCGGCGCTCAATCTTCTTAAGACCGCGCTCGGTGGCGGCGATGGTGTGCTTGGCCTCGTCCATGACGAAGTCGCCCGTGGGCTCCACGTCCTCGGTGGCGGTGAGCATGTCGTGCGAGACGTCCTCACCGCGCTCAAGGCCGCGCACGGCGCGCGCAAAGTCCTTGTAAGTGCTGGCGGACTTGGTGCCGGCGCCCGAGATGATGAGCGGCGTTCTGGCCTCGTCGATCAGGATGGAGTCGACCTCGTCGACGATGGCGTAGCTGTGGCCGCGCTGAACACGCTGCTCGGGGCGGGTAACCATGTTGTCGCGCAGATAATCGAAACCGAACTCGGAGTTGGTGCCGTACGTGACGTCGGCCTGGTAGGCTGGGCGCTTCAGCTCGAGCGGCATGTTGTTCTGCAGCAGACCGACGGTCATGCCCAGATACTTGTAGATGCGACCCATCCACTCGGAGTCGCGCTTGGCCAGGTAGTCGTTGACGGTGACGACGTGCACGCCCTTACCGGCGATAGCGTTGAGATAGCCGGCCAGCGTGGAGACGAGGGTCTTGCCTTCGCCGGTCTTCATCTCGGCGATGTGGCCCTCGTGCAGCGCCATGGCGCCGATGAGCTGTACATCAAAGTGACGCATGCCCATGGTGCGCTTGGAAGCTTCGCGCACGGTGGCAAAGGCCTCGGGGAGCATGTCGTCGAGCGACTCGCCGTTGGCGTAGCGCTCGCGGAACTTATCGGTCTGGGCGCGGAGTTCCTCCTCGGTCATCTTCTCAAACTGGGGCTCAAGACCGTTGATCTGGTCGACGATCTTGTAGTAGCGCTTAAGGTCCTTATCGGATCCAAAGGACAGCAGCTTTGACATGAATCCCATGTGGTTTTCCTTTTTGGCCATCGCCCGTGCCATGCAGCTCCGAGCGAGTTAAACACAGATAAATGTACTTTAGCCAAACAAGGCGCGGCCTATACGGTCGACCTCGACCGCCACGTAATAACTACGACCAACCTGCCAAAAAGGGACAGGTTTATTTTGGCAGGTTTTATCTGGGCAAACGCTGTATCTCTGCCATTTGGTGCAAACGGACCTGTCCCCCTTCGCACCAATTTGGTGCCATGGGAGCAGGTCCGTTTGCACCAATAAAAGAAAAGGGCCGCGCACCCAGATGGATACGCGGCCCTTTAGCCATGAATGCGAGTGTTTGCTCGGCGAGCTATTTACTCAGCAGCCTCGGTGGTCTCGGCCTCGGCAGCGGCCTCCTCGACGGGAGCCTCTGCGGGAGCCTCGGCGGCCTGCTTGGCAGCCTCCTCGGCAAACTTAGCAGCACGCTTGGCCTTCTCGGCAGCCTTAGCCTCAGCGGCGGCCTTGCGAGCGGCCTCGGCCTCAGCAGCCTTGGCGGCCTTGGCAGCCTTGGCCTCCTCAGCCTTCTTGAGCTGGGCGGCAGCGGCGCCACCGAACTTGTCGGCGAAGCGCTGGACGCGTCCACCGGTGTCGACGAACTTCTGCTGGCCGGTGTAGAACGGGTGGCACTCGTTGCAAAGCTCGACCTTCATCTCGGACACAGTAGCGTGCGTCTTGAAGGTGTTGCCGCAGGAGCACGTCACCGTGCACTCGACATACTGGGGATGGATACCCTGCTTCATGGTAGGACTCCTTATTGGTCAGGCGCTGGTTACCGATCAGCGCATAAGGCGTCTTGGTTTCCGACCAAGACAACAAACTCGGCTATGGTACCACGGCGCCGCGTGTCCCACAAAAGGTTCACGGTCTTTTCGGAACGACACGAATCTGACCCATCGAAACACATCTCCACCGTTCCTTCAACTGGGAAAATGCCGTCCCCGGGGCCTGAGAAGGGCCCCGGGGACGTTCGACTGACTGCGGGAACGGCCTTTCCGCTCAATGTGTTCGGCTGAGATCGGAAATCAACCAAACTGAACTAGGTTCAGTTGACATGGTTAAAAACGAGGGGCGACGCTTTTGCGTCACCCCTCGTCCCGGCCGGTTGCTTTAGTTGTACACACGGTAGTTACACTTGAACTGGGTTATGTGTCCATAGTTGGAGCGGTACCAACCCGACGTATAGCTGATTGCCTCTGCGCCTAGATAGTCGTAGCCCTTGTTGTAGCGAAGCTGACGGTAGGTCGTGTCGTACTCTGCTACGTAAAACGTGTCTCCAGAGAAGGCTTTGTACCGGTCCTTAACCGTCGAAGCCATGTACGCGGGTTCGACATCGCCTTTCTCCCCGTTGAGCGCATAGACGGGTGCCGCGATTCCGCATAAAGCCGTTGCCACGAGGATGGCGTAGACAGCCATGCGCGACGCATTGGACTTCAGCTGTTCAAATAGTTTCATGTCATTCACGTCGCTCGTATGTATCGAGGTATTCCTGCTTGAGCGTCTGCGAGGACGACTTGATCTTTTCCACGAGCGTGCCGGCCTCGATGAAGTAGAACGAGTTGGTGAGGGCTGCCAGGTCGTCGAGCAGATGGCTTGAAATGAGCACGCTTCGTCCCCGCGCCACCTCGCTGCGCATCGCGTCGCAGGAGGTTTTCCGCTTTCCCGGATCGAGGCCGTTCAGCGGTTCATCGAGGATAAGGTACGGGCAAC
>RPYR01000041.1 GCA_008671285.1 Collinsella aerofaciens
GACGGCACGTCCAGCAAGCTCATCCTTGAGAACGTAACGACCAAGAATGACGATACAAACTGGTATGCTATCCGCACCTTGCTCAATTTCGAAGAGCATAAAAAGACGGGCTACAGCATTTGGTCGGTCGATGGCGACTCGGACAAAGACGGAAAGGTCATCCACGTATGGAGTGGCGAGCATGACGGCAAGCCCAGCCGCTCTTTTGCGTTCGAGCGTCAATCAAACGGAACCTATATCATCCGAGACCGCACGGTCGAGAAAGAAACCGAGAAAAAAGACATTAAGTACCTGGCAATAGAATCGAACGGCGAAGACCAGGACAACAATAAGATCTGCCATAAGAGTAAGAGCATTCCGTGGGAGCTCGAACTTATCGGTTACGACATGAAAAAGAACGATGCCACGGTTAGCAGCCTCGACTGGATCACGTACAGCAGCTACGTCGACGGACCATGTTGGATGAAATACGTCGACGACAACAAGTTCCTCGACGAGCTGAGCATCCCGGGCACGCACGATTCGAGCACTTGCAGTGTGGACAACGCCACCGAGCCCCAATCCTCGCAAGTAAAATGCCAGCAGGATTACATTCCCACGCAGTTGCTCGAAGGCATTCGCTATTTTGATATCCGGCTCGGAAAGGGCGACAACCCCGGTATCGACCACGGGGATTACTACCTGCTCAAAAAAGACGCGTACTTTATGCATCTTTCCGATGTCATAGGCTACTTCAAAACGTTTTTGAACGAAAACCCGACAGAAGCGCTCATCATGCTTGTATCACGAGGCAACGACGAGGCTACCGACGAAAGTGTTACGACGGCTTTCGCCAAGGTTTTGGACGACAACCCCAAACTGTTCTATACGTCGAGCCGAATCCCCACGCTACACGAGGTGCGCGGAAAGATCGTTCTGCTGCGTCGATTTAGGCTCGCCGGCAACAGTGTAAGCGGCCACACGTGGGGCCTCGACCTTACCGAATGGGATGACAAGATCAAGGCTCACTCCGACAGCGCCACTATGTGTCTCGTCCAAGACGCGCGGGGCTTTGAAGCCGCGGGGGAAACAGGCGACAAAGAGCCCTATTGCACCAAGGTATACGCCCAGGACAAGTACAAACTCACGGGAACCGACAAGCTCAGCTGGGTCGATAATGCGCTGAAGGAAACGACCGGGCGCACGCGCAACGAGGTAGATGTCGAGGACGATAACGGGGCCAAGGAGAAAGTCCTGGAGCGTTGCTGGTCTATCAACTACACCAGCTGCACGGGCTTGTCGCACGGAGGCAATCCTTTTACCTCGGCACGAGTAGTCAACGAGCATCTGTATAAGAGCCCGTACATCAATCCCAGCGGCATCGAGGATACAAAGTCAGATTACCTCAAGCACATTGGCATCATCGCATCCGACTTTGTTGATGCGGCGCTGGCCCGGAGCATCTATCAGCGCAATTACGATACGGAGCACAAGCAGACGGCTTCGTACTATCTCCCGTACTATCTCCCGACCCGCATGCGCATGACGTACGGCGACTCGCTGAGCGATGCCTCATTCCAGGATGGCAAGACCGTTGGCGAGGGTCATTTCCGCCTTGCCGACAGCAGCAACGCGCTCAACGCGACAGCTTCGGGCCATGCGTTTGCCATTGAATACGTGGATGTCGACGCCCTGGGCAACGAGACCGTTACGGGGCTGCAGGGCTCTGTGCCCATCGATATCGATCCACGCGCGCTGACGCCCCATTTTGAGGGACTCGAAGGCCTTAAGGCCGGCGAAGACGTGCGCGCCAAGATTGCGGCATCACTCGAGGGCAAGCTCGAAACCGATGCCTGCACGGCCCAGCTCGAGTTTGTGCACGACGCGAACGGCGCTCCGGGCACAGCAATGGCCGAGGGCGAAACATTTGCCGCAGGAACGTACTGGGTGCGCGTGAACGGTCTCTTGGGCAACGCGGCGCAGAACTACACGCTCGCCAGCGACGGAGCCGCAAGCTTTACCGTAGCGGCCTCGGACAGTGCTGCCGGCGCCGGCACCGGCAGCGGCACGGGTTCCAACGCAGGCAGCGCTGATAAGAACGGTAAGGGCAACAAGGGCAAGGGCTCGGGCGGAAAGCTCGCCGACACGGGCGACAGCTCTGGCGTTGCCGCCGGGCTCGCTGCCGCCGCCGTGGCGACAACGGTCGCCGGCGCGGCGATGCTTGCCAGTGACGGTGAAAACAACGAGGACGTTGTCGAATAGGCAAACCGGCCTTTTAGACACATCGACTCAATCGGGGGCGCAGAACACCGTTCTGTGCCCCCGATTTTTACCTTGGCCCGAACGCCGCTATCGGCTACATCACCATGTTCAGCGCGTTAACAAACTCCTGGGCCTTCGCACGGCTGTTCAGGCTAAAGACGCAAGCGGTCAACAGACGATTGCGCAGAAAAACATCGCGGCCTTTGATTCTATTGACGCCCGTAATGTCCTTAAGATAAACAATCTCGGTGTGCTTGCCGCCAAAAGTGCCCTTCTTGAGTACCTCAATGCGGTTAGGGTAGATCTTGACGTCTTTATACCTACCCGAACCTTTGTCCTGGAATAGCAGCGTGTTGTTGTCCATACACGTCACTCCCGTGGGGTTCGCTAAAACTGTCTCTATGGCCACATTTTAGTCACCGCAAGGCCCCATGCGATGATGTCAGACAGCACAGCAATTCGTGTCCGCGCGAGGCTTTAAACTAAATTCGATAAAGATGCATTCCACAAGAGGAAAGCGGGGCGACAGTGATGGGCGAACTGGTAAACCGTGGAGAATCGACAATCGTGCCCGAAGGTTTTTACAAGCAGGTCTCCTCGATTCTCAACGCCGCTCGCGACAAGGCCTATACCGCTGTTAACTTTGCGATGGTTGAGGCATATTGGGAGATCGGCAAGAGTATTGTTGATGAACAGGGCGGAGAGGAGCGCGCAGCATATGGAGAGGCATTGATTGCAGGCCTCTCCAGAAGGCTTACCGCGGATTTCGGAAGAGGCTTTGGCATCGCAAACCTTCGCAATATGCGTCAGTTCTTTCTTGCGTTTCCAATTCGCGACGCACTGCGTAGCGAATTGAGCTGGACTCATTACCGCAGGTTGATGCGCATTTCCGACCCTGATGCTCGCACCTGGTACATGAACGAATGCGCCGACTCTCGCTGGAGCACGCGCCAGCTCGAACGCCAGATCAACACCATGTTCCGCGAGCGCCTACTTGCCAGCAAAGACAAGGAGGCTGTCACCCAAGAAATCCAAAAGAGCGCCCCAGCTCGTCGCCCCGAGGATATCATCCGCGATCCATATGTACTGGAGTTTTTAGGTTTCTCGGACGATACTGCGTTTCGCGAGAGCGATCTAGAGCAGGCGCTCATCACGCATCTTCAGAAGTTCCTGCTGGAGCTTGGCCGTGGTTTCGCTTTCGAGGCGCGCCAAAAGCGC
>RPYR01000110.1 GCA_008671285.1 Collinsella aerofaciens
CACCATGCCAATGGAACGACGCAGCTCGTAGGTGTTTTCGGTCTTGGTGTTCACGTTGCGTCCGCGTTTGTTGATCTCGCCCTCCACGCGGCAGCCGCGAATCTCGCGATTCATGAGGTTGAGGCTACGCAAGAAGGTCGACTTACCGCAGCCCGAAGGCCCGATGAGCGCCGTGATCTCGCCCTTGTGAAAGTCGAGCGACGTATTGCGCAGTGCATGGTGGTCGCCATAGTACACGTTGACGTCCTTGGTGGAGAGCACGACCTCGTCGCTCACGGCCTTGCCGCTCACGCGCACGCGCTTCTCGCTCTCCCCCACGCTCGACAAAAAGTCCTGGGTCTCGGACGATGCCGCCTCAGTTGCGGGCGTTGCATTTATCTCGCTCATTCGGCCGTCATCTTCCTTGCCAGTTGTTTGCCCACGATACGGGCGACTACGTTAAACAGCAGCACGCAAATCATCAGCAGCGCCGCGGTGCCCCAAACGATCTGCTGGGCCTCGGGGCTGCCCTCGCCATAGATCTTGTAGATGTGCACGGCGAGCGACTCACCGGGGCGGAACACGTTCCAGGCGCAGGTGGGGCTCGACAGGTTAAAGCTCAAGAAGTTCAGACGCACCGGCGAGCTCATGCCTGAGGTAAAGAGCAGTGCCGCGGCCTCGCCAAACACGCGGCCGGCCGAAAGCACGATGCCGGTCACGATAGCGGGCATGGCCTCGGGGATCAGGATGTGCAGCGTGGCCTCCCAGCGGGTGAGGCCCATGGCCAGGCACGCATCGCGCTGGGCCTGCGGCACGTCCTCGAGCGCCTGCTGGATCACGCGCACCAGAATGGGGATATTGAACATGGTGAGCGCGACGGCGCCGGAGATGATGGAGTACTTCCAGCCCAGCTGCACCGAGAACACCAGAAAACCGAACATGCCGACAACGATGGAAGGCAGCGAGGACAGCGTCTCGATGGCGGTGGAGGCAATGTCGCGGACGGGTCCGTCGGGTGCGTACTCAACCAAAAAGACCGCGCCACCCAGGCTGATGGGCACCGAGATGATCAGGGTGATCAGCAGCAGGTAGAACGAGTCGAACAGCTGGTAGAGCACGCCGCCCTGCGTTCCGTTGGCGCGCGACGGCTCCGTGAGAAAGCCCGGCTGGAACAGCGTCGAGATGCCCTCGAACAGGATATAGGCCACCATGGAGACGACGATGAGCATGACGATGGCGACGATCGCCGTCAACACGCCCGTGGCGAAGCGGTCCTGCTTTTGGACACGCCCGAGCCTCGCCTCGTCGATGTGGATACGCGTGCTAGCCACGAGCCTTCGCCCCCTTGCGGCCGATAAGGTGGATGATCAGGATGAAGATGAGACTCATGCCCATCAGCAGCAGGCCGAGCGCCCACAGAACATCGTCTTGGGCCGAGCCCTCGGCATAGACTGCCATGGACGTGGTGAGCGTGGTGGTGATGGTCGAAGCCGGCGACAGCAGCGACGTCGGCATGGCCTCGATGCCGCCGATGACCATGCGCACGGCGAGCGTCTCGCCAAAGGCGCGGGTCATGCCCAAGATAACCGCGGTCATGAGCGACGGCATGGCGGACTTGAGCACCACGTGCCAGATGGTCTGCCAGCGGGTGTAGCCCAGCGCGAGCGAGCCCTGGCGGTAGCCGTCGGGCACGGCGCGCAGGCCATCGACCGAAAGCGTGGTCATCGTCGGCAGAATCATGACCGCCAGCACGATGGCGCCGGGCAAGATGCCCAGGCCCGTGCTCACGTGGAAAACGCTCTTCATAAGACCGCCGACCACGTGAAAGCCGATCAGGCCAAAGACGACCGAGGGGATGCCGGTCAAAAGCTCAATGAGCGGCTGAAAGATCTTAGAGCCAAACTTAGGGCTAATCTCGACCGCAAAGATGGCAGAGCCGATGGCGATGGGCAGCGCGATAAGCGTGGAGAGCACCATGACCGCAAACGAGGTGACGATCAGGGGCAGGGCGCCGGTATAGGGCAGGCCGTTTTCGGCTGTGTTGGCCAGGTCCCACTTGGTGCCGGTGAAAAACTCGACGACCGAGACGCCGTCCTTGACAAAAGCCGAGAGGCCCTTTTGGGCGACCATAAAGATGAGCGCGGCAACGACAAGCGTCACGAGCGCTACGCACGCGCCCGTGACGCCCAGGCCCACGTTCTCAAGGTCGCGCTTTGGCAGCTGTTTTGCCATTGCAAACCTTTCCGGGGCGATTACTTATTTAGCGGAGACCTTGCCGCTGGCGTCCTTGACGACCTTCATGGCAGAGGCGGGGATGAAGCCCTGCTCCTCGACGAGCTTGCCCTGGACGTCGGCGGAAAGCATGAACTCCAGGAAGGCCTTGGTGGCCTCGTCGGCGTCCTTGGAGCAGTACATGTGCTCGGTAGCCCAGATCTTGAAGGAGTCATCAGTGACAATCTTGCTCTTGGGCGCGACGCCCTCGACCTTGATGGCGTTGAACTTGGAGTCATCGAAGTGCGAGAAATCGAGGTAGGAGATGGCGTTGTCGGTGCTGCCCATCTGAGTCTGGACGTCGCCGGACTTGTCGAGCTCGGCATCGCCCTTAAAGTCGACGGTCTCGTCGCCAAAGACGGCGGCCTCGAAGGTGGCGCGGGTACCGGAGCCGGCCTTGCGGTTGAGGACGACGATGGTGGCGTCGTCGCCGCCGACCTCCTTCCAGTTGGTAATCTGACCGGAGAAGATACCCTTGAGCTGCTCGAGGGACAGGTCGTCGACCTTGACGTTCTTGGAGACAACAGGACCCATGCCCACGACGGCGACCTCGTGGTCGACGAGGTTCTTGACTTGATCGGCCTCAAGCTTGGTCTCGGCGAAGACGTCGGAGTTGCCGATGGTGACGGTGCCGGCGGCGACAGCGGTCAGGCCCTTGCCCGAACCGTTACCCGAGCCGGAGACGGAGACATCGGGGTTGGCGTCCATGAACTTCTCGGCAGCGGCCTCGACGAGAGCCTGGAACGAAGAGGCACCGTCGTAGGTCACCTCGCCGGAGACGGACTCGGCAGCAGCGGCGCTACCCTTGTCGGCGGCATCGGATGCGCCGGAGCCGCCGCACCCAACGAGACCGAGACCGACGATGCTGGCAAGACCACCAGCGAGGCCGAGGAACTGACGACGAGAATAAGCCTGATCGAGCATGATCTTCCTTTCATACATGCGATTCGCGGGCACCCTGCCCGCTTTGCTGTTTGGAAAGATACGACCCCGACCGGGCAGCGCCCGCGCCAACTGCGGTTTTTTACGGGCATCTGATAGACCCTTACCGCAAGCGCAGCACGGCCTTTACAAACGAATAACAATCCAGCGCCGAACATGGCGCACCTTTTACACCAATAAAAACAAAGTTGCGGTGAAATAGTTCCTGCTCGGCCATCAAATGGCCCATTCTAGGAACTATTCCACCGCAACTAAGATTGGGAAACCGCGTAACCTTAAAGCTCTAATTCATTCAAACGGAGGATCGCAACAATATAGATCTTGAGCGCCTGTTTAAGCTGGTCCTCGTTGGCGCACTCGTTGGGGCCGTGCATCTGGCCGCCCCACGCGGGCAGCTCCAGGCCGGTCTCTTCGGGGCCAAACGAGACGGCGCGGGCAAAGTTGCGCGCGTACGTGCCGCCGCCCATGGCAAAGGGCTCAGCATGCTTGCCCGTAAACTCGTTATAGGTATCAATAAGCGCCTTCACGGCCGGATCATCGGCAGAGACCGAGAACGGCACCTTTGCATGACCCACGCGACACGTCACGTCAAAGCGCCCCACAAGCGGCTCGAGCTGCTCGCGGATGGTATCGGCGCTCGTGCTGTCGGGGAAGCGCACGTCGATGACCTGCTCAATATGGCCATCCGCCACGCGGATGACGCCAGCGTTGCAGGTAAGCGGGCCAAACGCCGAGCTCGTCGCATCGATACCCAGGCCGCGGCCATAGGCGTCTGCATGTACAAAGGCCAGGAACTTGACGAACTCGTGCTCGGCAGGCGTCAGCAGGCGCTCGTCACGGGCACCAAACGCGTCCTCGGCCTCGCGCAGGTACGTCACGATCAGGCCGACGGCGTTGATGGTGCCCTCAGGCATCGAAGCGTGGCCGCCAATACCGTGGGCGAAAATCTGCGCATGCCCGTTATCAAGCGCCGTGATCTCCAGGCGGTCGACGTTCTCAACGGGCGCCGGCAGCTCATCGGCGGCAATCGCAAGCTCGCAGATGGACTGCGACGGAATGGCATTGCTCGCCTCGGAGCCGCTCCACGACACGATGCGCCCGCCGTCGATCTTGGGGCTCACGAACGTCGCCCCAAACTGGCCCTTCTCGGCATTGCAGACCGGGAACTCGGCATCAGGCGTAAACAGAAAGTCAGGGTTGGGGTAGTTCTCCAGATAATGGTGAACGTCGGACATGCCCACTTCCTCATCGCAGCCCAGCAGCGCGCGGAAGGTGTAGCGCGGCACAATGCCGTGCTTGAGCAGGTACGCGCCGGCATAAAGCGACAGCACTGCCGGGCCCTTGTCGTCAATCACGCCGCGACCGAGCAACCAGCCCTCGCGACGCTCCATCGCGAACGGGTCGGTGTTCCAGCCAGGGCCGGCGGGAACCACGTCCACGTGGCAGATAGTCGCGAGCTGCTTGTCGCCGCGGCCCGGGATATCGGCGATTCCCGCATAGCCCTCGTCGTCGCTCGTCTGATAGCCGAGCTTCTGCGCAATGCCGAGCGCGCAATCGAGCGCGTCACGGACCGGGCGGCCAAACGGCGCGCCGGGCTCCGCATCGGCAGAAACTGCCACGGAAGGATAACTCACCAGCTGCTCGATATCAGCGACGACATCCTCCCAGACCTCGTCGACATACTCAGCGACGCTCTGCTCCACCTGATTCATGGACGACCTCCTTACCAATGAGCGACGGGTACGCCCGCCCCTCACATTATGTCTATTAGATAGCGAAAAGTTTAGCAAGCTCGGCCACCGAGTGCACCACCGCATCGGCGCCCGCGGCCTCGTGCTCCCCCGGCGCTGCCGCGCCCGAATAGATGCCGATGCACGGCACGCCCATCGCGTGCGCGCCCTCCACATCGTTAAAGCGATCGCCGATCATCACGGCATCGTCGGCCGTCGCGCCGAGGGCCGCCAGGGCATCGCGAACCGAATCGGCCTTGGTCTCGCGTCCCTGCGGCGGATTCATGCCAACCACCGCCTCAAACTGCGAAAGCCCAAGCTCGCCCACCATGTCAATGCACTTTGCCTCCATGCGTGACGTCGCCACGGCCAAGCGATGCCCCTGCGCGACAAGGCCATCGAGCAGCTCGGGGATTCCATCGAACACGGGATACTCTTCCGGTCCCAGCTCATCAAAAAAGGCACGGTACTCGTCGGCCACCACAAGCGACTCCTCGCGCGTAAAGCCGTAAAAGTCGTGGAAGCTCTTCCACAGCGGAGGCCCGATCATGCGACGCAGGTCACCCGTCTGCGCCTCCGCAAACCCGCGCGCGGCCAACGTCTTGCGCGTCGAGGTCATCACCGCTCGACCCGTATCTGCCACCGTGCCATCGAAATCAAACAGCACGACCGGCCGCTTGCATATCTCCAGCGCCTCCATCGGCATCCCTCTTCCCCAGTTGACGATTTCCACACCGACACTTCAAACTGTTGACTATTCAACAATTGAACCTATAAATGTGGAACGACTCCACTATACTTGTCGCACTTTGCTCTCAGAAGGCGGCGCTGCCGCGCCCCAACGAAAGGTGCAATTATGTCTTTTGCCATCATAACCGACTCCACTTCGGACATCTCCCCCGCCCGCGCCCAAGAGCTCGGCATTTACGTGATTCCGCTACATGTGATTATCGAGGGCGAGGACCTGCTCGACCAGGTGCAGATTACCGCCGAGGAATACGTCGCCCGCATGGCTGGCTCCGAGGAGTTGCCGCACACCTCGCAGCCGAGCGCCGGCGAGTTCAAGGCACTCTTTGACCGCGTGCGCGCCGACGGCCACGATAGCGCCATCTTTATCTCGCTGTGCAGCGAGTGGTCCGCCTGCTATGCCAACGCCAGCCTGACGGCCGAAACGCACGAGCTCGACGTGCGCTGCATCGACTCGCGCACCGGCTCGGGCGCCGAGGGCCTGCTAGTGGAGTACGCGCTGGCCATGCGCGAGGACGGCCGCAGCCTGGACGAGACCGAGGCGCAGATCCGCGCGACGCTGCCCGACGCCCACCTGCTGCTGATTCCCCGCACGCTCGAGAATCTCGTTAAGAACGGCCGCGCGCCCAAGCTCGCCGGCCAGCTCACGCAAATGCTCAACATTCGCCTGGCCGTTTCGCCGGAGTGGAAATCGGGCGAGATCAAGGCCATAAAAAAGGGCCGCGGTGCCAAGCGCATCGTTACCAACACCATGGCCGATTGCCTCGCATTTTTGGCCGAGTATCCGGGCTCCAGCGTGCGCGTGCTCACGACCGGCGCCGCCGAGGAGCAGGAGCTTGTCAACGAGGCACTCGCGGGTCAGGATTACGTAGACGCCGGCACCGGCCCCATCGGCTGCACCATCGCCACCCACGTAGGCGTCGACGCCATCGCCATCAGCTACTGCCCCCGCTACCAGCCAACTCACTAGGGACGCCCACATCAGTTGCGGTGGAATAGGGACTGTTTTTGGCTTATTAGCCGCCAATCAATCCCTATTCCACCGCAACTTAGAAATCGGCAATCAGCCCTGCGGACCCTGGAACAGCTCCTCATGAGAGCCCATTCTGACCAGCCGGATCACAGGATTAGTCTTATGCGGCAAGTAGAGAACGACCACGTCGACCAAGCCATCGGATAGATGGAAATCGATGTGGCCGTTGTAGTTGCCGCCCGGGTTTGAAAGCTCATGGGCGCCATATTCCGCGGGAAGCGAGCCGTGAGCTGCAAGCTCTGCGACCGCCGCCCTAAACTCGGTTTTTAGCTGCGGATGGATGCGCATCGTCCGTTTGTAATCCGCCTTAAACTGAGCCTCGACTTTAATCTCAAACATCGCTAGTCCTCATCGAGGAACGATATAAGCTCATCAGCGTTATTGAATGACGGGCTGTCGTCCGTCAAAATCCCCAACTCATGAGCCTCGGCGATCACCATGGCGCGTCTCGTCGCCTCGTTGGGCACCTCTGCCCTTCCTACGATCTCAAAAGGAATCTTTCGCTGATTTACCAGCTGCCGAACAGCAAGGTTGAGATACGAATTGAGACTTAGACCAACCGTATCCAAGAACTCAGTCGCCTGCTCCTTGAGCCCCTCTTCGATGCGAACCGTCGTAGGCTTAACCGTTGCAGTGGACATACGCGACCTCCTCGCCTCGTCTTTTGCATCAGTATACCCAATTTAGATGGCAGACTGATGTTAAATAGCATCAGTCTGCCATTCACAATACTACAACGACAGGCACGCTCGCCCTATATCAACCCGCTCAGGGCGATGTCGACGGCCTCGTTGAGGTCGTCGGTGATGTGGACGAGGTCTGGATCGAGCGGGCTAATCATGCCGGCATCCATCACCGGGCCGTTGAGCCAGTCGAACAGGCCTTGCCAGTACTCGCTGCCCACCAGTACGAGCGGCATGCGCTTGACCTTGTGCGTCTGCACCAGCGTGAGCACCTCGAACATCTCGTCGAGCGTGCCGAAACCGCCGGGGAACACGATGGCACCCGAGCTGTACTTAACGAACATGGTCTTACGCACAAAGAAGTAGCGGAAGTCCATACCCAGGTTCACGTATTTGTTGAGCCCCTGCTCGTGCGGAAGCTCGATACCCAAGCCGACCGACTTGCCGTTGGCACTCGCCGCCCCCCTGTTGGCCGCCTCCATAATGCCGGGGCCGCCGCCGGTGATAACCGCCACGCCGCGCTGCGCGATCTTGCGGCCGACCGTGCGCGCCGCCTTGTAGAGCGGATCGGTCTTGGGCGTGCGGGCACTGCCGAAGATGGTCACCGCGGGCCCGAGCTCGGCAAGCGCGCCAAAGCCATCGACGAATTCTGCCTGAATACGAAGGACGCGCCACGGATCGGCATGCAACCAGTCGGTTGAATCTTCGGGCGCCAGCAGGTTGGCGTAGGTGTTGTCCTTAGGAATCATGGGGCCGCGCATGACCACGGGGCCGCGGCGGTACGTCTCGTCGTAGGCGGGCTCGCCCTCGACGTTCTCATTCTTAATCATGGGTGCTCCTATCGAAAATAGAAACGGGCGGGATCGACGCCATGCGCCAAACACCCGCCCGAACATCAACTATTCGGTATGGTACCCACGATGCATAAAGTGCTTGCAAGCTATCGGTCAGCGGTCGCGCAGACGGTGTTAGTGAACGCGACGACCGATCGCCGCTTGGCCTTTACCGTTGCTCACGCCTCGCAAGCGCGTCCGCAGCTCTTAGTAATCCACCGCCGCAGGGCTGTTCATCCAGTCGCTCACGAACGCACCGTAGCGGCCCTCGATAATGGCCTGGCGGGCACGCTGCATAAGGTTGAGCAGGTAGTAGATGTTGTGCATCGACAGCAGAATGCCGCCGAGCATCTCCTTCTGCGTGACCATGTGGCGGATGAGCGCGCGGCTGTAGCCGCCCGTGCACACCGGGCAGGTGCAGGTGGGATCGATGGGGCCGTCGTCGGGCGCAAAACGCGCGTTGCGGAAGTGGAGGCGACCCTCGCTGGAGAACGCCGTGCCCATGCGGCCGGTGCGCGTCGGCAGCACGCAGTCGAACATGTCGATGCCCACGCCCACACCGCGCACGAGGGTGGTGGGGTTGCCGACGCCCATCAGGTAGCGTGGCTTGTGCTTGGGCATGTACTCGCTTACGAGCGGTGCCAGGGTCTCGAACATGGTCTCGTGGTCCTCGCCCACCGAGTAGCCGCCGATGCCGTAACCGGGGAAGTCGCCGCACTCCTCCAAATGGCGCAGCGAGCGCAGGCGCAGATCTAGGTGCATGCCGCCCTGAACAATGCCAAAGAGCGCCTGGTCGTCGCGGGTATGCGCCTTATAGCAGCGCTCGGCCCACATACTCGACAGCTCAACGGCGCGCTCAACGTAGGCGCGCGTGGCGGGATAGCCCGGGCACTGGTCCAGCTGCATGCAGATGTCGGAGCCGAGTTTCATGGCGATTTCCATGTTGTCCTCGGGCGTCCAGAACACGTGGCGGCCGTCGTAATCGTTGACAATAAAGCGCACGCCCTCATCGGTGAGCTTGACCGCGTCGTTGTGGCTGAACACCTGGAAACCGCCCGAGTCGGTGAGGATGGGGCCGTGCCAGTTCATAAACTTGTGCAGGCCGCCCAGCTCGGCGATGGTATCCTCGCCGGGACGCATGGACAGGTGATAGGTATTGGCAAGCACGATCTGGGCGCCGAGCTGCTTGACGGTCTCGGTAGGAATACCCTTGACGTTTGCCTTGGTGCCCACGGGCATAAAGATTGGCGTCTCGATGTCGCCGTGCGGGGTGTGCAGCACGCCGGCACGCGCATGCGTCGTCGGGTCCTCGGCGATCAGGTCGAATTTAAAAAGGCTCTGGTCCATAAACTGGAACTCCTTGGTTGCGGTTCATACGCAAACCATTATACGGGCAACCCGCAAAGAGCACCGACTCGACAGAAACTGGTGCATTAAACGACCAGTCGTTGGGGACGTTCTTAAACGACTAGTCGTCGGGGACAATCTTCAGCGCCATCTTGCAAAGGAATGTCCCAATCTGCCGACACTTAGGGACTGTCCCCAAGTGCCGGCAAGAGTGTCCCTTATAGCTAGTCATTTAAGAACGTCCCCAACGACTACGAGATCATCTCCAACAGCCAAGGCAACGCCGATGCTCTGGCGACGTCAGCGAGCGGTCGCCAGGGCGAACAAATTGGCATGAAAAGAGGGCGGCATAGACCTTCTGGTCATGCCGCCCTCTTTGAATGACAAGTTGTCGCCCTGGTGACCGCGCAGCGTCGAGCCGTTACGCGGTTTGGAAAAACCGCGTAACCCCTAAGGCCGCTGGCCCATGCCACCCTCGAGGGTGACGGTCTCGCCGTTCATGTACTTAAAGTCGGGACCGCAGCGCTGAACGACAACGCGGCCGATCTCCTTCTCGACGTCGCCGTAGTGACCCGCCGGCGGCATGTGGACGTTGGCCTTGAACGCCTCGGGATAGGCATCCTGGAAGTTCTCGAGCGCAGCGGTCCAAGCAAGCGGGCACACGATGTTGACGTTGATGCCGTCCTTGCCCCACTCGTTGGCGGCAACGCGGGTCAGGCCGCGGATGCCCTCCTTGGCGGCGGCATAGCTGCACTGGCCATAATTGCCAAACAGGCCGGCGCCCGAAGCGAAGTTGACCACGGAGCCCTTGGTCTCCTTCAGGTGCGGATAGGCCTTCTGCATGTACAGGTAGGTGGCATACAGGCCAGAGTAAATGGCCAGGTTGAACTGATCCATGGTGTGATCGGCGATGGTCACGCCCGAGGCGCTGGCCTGAGCATTGTTGACGACGGCGTCGATGCGGCCGAACTCCTCAATGGCCTTGTCGATGACGTTCTGGACGACGGCCTCGTTGTCCTGACCAGCCGAGACATCGGCCTGAACAGGCAGAACCTTGACGCCGTACTCGGCCTCGAGAGACTCCTTGGCGGCCTCGAGCTTGGCGACGTTGCGGCCGGTGATGACGAGGTTCGCGCCCTCCTTGGCAAATGCGATATCGATGCCGTAGCCGATGGAGCCAGCGGAACCGTCCTTAAGCGTGGCCTTGCCGCCGCCGGTGACGATCACGGTCTTACCAGTGAAAAGTCCCATACAAAGTCCTTTCAAATCGCGACGGGCACGCCCGCCGACTGCGCGCATCCAACTTCACGCGCCAAAAGCTGAAATGCAACTTTAGCTTCTTCAAGTGAAAAATAAAGCCCATGGCAGGCGAACGGCACCACGTCGTTCGGCGAAGGGATTGTCAAGTACAAACTGAATAAAGCGATCGAGTTATTGCTATCAGATCGAGCCATCGAACACGTTTTGAAACTTTGCTGCGGCGCGCGGGATGTCGGCGCGAGACTTTATCATAGGGTGACAAACAACGATGAGGAGCACCTGCCTATGACAGACGAGCTGGACCCCCAGACTCAACAGCATATTGATGATTCCGCCGACGTCACCGCAGATACTGCCGCTGTGACCTGCGATGGTATCGACATCGACGACCCCATCTTGAACGAACGCGCTACGGCGGAAACCCCCTAAACAGAAAACGCCGATGAGCAAAACGCCGATGCGCCCGCTCAGGACGACGCCCCTGTACAGGACTACGCCCCGCAAGCAGCGGGCCCCATCGAGGTGTCTTCGGAAGAAGAGCTCGATGCCGTCATTGACTAAATGATGGATGATGTCAAATCGATGAAAAACGCCGTCGCCGATGCCGATATTGATGCCGAGGAAGAGGAGGCCGCCGTGGCGGCCTCGACCTTTGTGC
>RPYR01000037.1 GCA_008671285.1 Collinsella aerofaciens
CCGCAAAGCGCGAAATGCGCTGATGCATGCTGCCGAACTCGGTAAGGAGCTGACGCCCAAGTTCACGGAAATCGGTATCTTCCACCGAAAACCCCTAACACTAGAAACTATTTTCGGTGAAAGATGATACCCCCATACGCGGGCCTCATACAGTGGGCAATATTAAGAGCTCATTAAGACTTAAAATAATTCAATTGCTGAAGCGTTTTAAAGAACTATTATGCCCGCGGTTAGGCGAGGGGTTGTCACCACCATGACGACTGGGACTCATATAATCGCCACGTGCGATGCTCCAACTTCCCGCGAGGAGACACCTTATATAAAGGGGGATGGAGTCATGGCATTTGACTTCACGGGCAAGACCGCGATTGTCACGGGCGGCACTCAGGGCATTGGCCTCGAGATCGCCAAGGGCATCGTCGCGGGCGGCGGACATGTCGCGCTCATCGCAAGGAACGCTGCTAAGGGCGAGGCCGCTGTGGCCGAGCTTGGCGAGGGCAACAAGTTTTATCAGCTCGATGTCGCTGATGCGCCCAAGGCGCGCGAGACCGTCGAACAGATTTTCGCAGACCTGCCGCAAACCAATATCCTGATCAACTGCGCTGGCGTCATCAGCACCAAGAAGTTCGACGAGATCGACGACACCGAGTGGCGCCGTACCATCGACATCAACCTCAACGGCACCTTTACCATGATGAACGCCGTGTACCCGCACTTTAAGGCTGCCCATGCCGGCACTATCGTCAACGTGAGCTCTGTTGCTGGCAAGATCGGCGGCGGCCTGCTCGGCACCGCGGCTTACGCGAGCTCCAAGGCCGGTGTTAACGGTCTAACCAAGGCAGTCGCCAAGGAGGGCGGTAGGTTCGGCGTTCGCTGCAACGCTGTGTGCCCGTCGCTCACGTTGACCGATATGACCTCGATTCTCTCTGACGAGAACTCTCAGCGCATCATCAACGGTATTCCTCTGGGCCGCGCCGCCCAGGCCAGCGAGCCTGCGCAGATGGTGCTGTTCTTCGCTTCCGACCTCGCCAGCTTCGTGAACGGCGAGATCGGCGACTGCGACGGCGGCATCGTCCTGGACGGGTAATACCCCACGACGATTATTCGGCGACGGCTCCTGCGACTCGGGACCGTCGCCTTCTTTCTGATATAGGCGCGTGCGGCTACGATTCGCATGCATCCAAAGGAGATATATATGAGTGAATCGACTGCGGTGGAGGCGCCGGCGGCAAAGGAGCCGTTTTTTAAGATGTCCTCCATCCCGGGTGCCAATATTTTGGTGCCGCTTTTGCTGGGCTGCCTGCTCAACACGCTATTCCCCGACCTGTTTAAGACGCTCGGCAGCTTTACGCTTGGCATGACCCAGCAGGGTGCAGGCCCGCTCGTGGGCGCCTTTTTGCTGATTGTCGGCACGACGATTTCGTTTAAGAGCGCTCCTGCCGCCGCTGCCCGCGGTGCCATCATCATTGCCGTCAAGCAAATCGTGGTCGTTGCCGTGTCGCTGCTCATCCTGTATGTGTTCAACGACAACCTGTTTGGCATCTCTGCCATGGTGATGCTGGCCGCTTGCACCGGCGCCAACAATGCTATGTACGCTGGTCTGATGGGCACCATGGGTAACGAGGCCGAGCGTGGCGCCGTCGCCATCACTACGCTGGTTGTCGGCCCTCCGGTCACGATGATCGTGCTCGGCGCTGCCGGTCAGGCTCCGATCGGTTGGTCGCTCGTGGGCGCCATCCTGCCGATCGTCGTCGGCATTATCCTGGGCAACCTGTTCCCCAGCTTTAAGAAGATGATGGCACCGGCACTTTCCGCCATCATCGTGCTCGTCTTCTTTGCCATGGGCTCGACCATGACCTTTGGCCAGCTCATTAATGGCGGTCTTCCCGGTATTCTGCTCGGCGTGATCTGCTCGGTGGTCTTTGCAATTCCCGTCATCGCGGTCGATAAGCTCACGGGCGGTACGGGTGTCGCAGGTGCGGCCATTTCGAGCTGCGCCGGAGCCAATGTGGCCACGCCTGCTGCCATGGCAAGCGTCAACGGGGCCATGTACGGCGGTGCGGTGCTCGCAACGGCCACGGCACAGGTTGCTGCCTGCGCAATCGTGACGGCTATTTTGACCCCGCTGGTCACCAGCTGGTGCTACAAGCATTTTGAGGGCCAGGGCAACAGCAAGGCAACGACCGACAAGGCCGCCGCAGCCGCCTAATGCCAAGCGGCAATCAAAGCTAAAAACTAGCTACGCCACAGGGCGGCCACGGGGGATACCGTGGCCGCCCTGCAGTTTCTGTAGGGTCTCTGGGACACTTTATCCTGCTAAAGCTGGCATAACAGCTAGAGCGAACGTCGTACAAAGGCAAGGAAAAATAACATACAAATCGGTGAACGGTAGTTGTTCGCGCTCGCATTTCCTGCGGGTTTGTAAAAAACGCCCTTATGATATAAAAAAAGAAACATATAACAGCCCAGATGGAGAGGGTCGCTATGTTATCCTTCTCAAACGGGTGAAATCTTGGGTTTTGGGTGGCAGTGCCAAGGTGGACAAACGTTTTTCCCATCACCAACGTGTGGTGAAGAACGGAAGAAGCCGGTAGTGCAAGCCGAAAATTCAAGAATTCAATAAGCAGCGGTGTGAGAGAGCGCCGCATTACACGTAACTAGGAGCGTGGTTACACAATGCAGGAGGCATGGGAAGGCTTCAAAGAAGGCATTTGGACGGGAGAGGTTGACGTCCGAGACTTCATCCAGAAGAACTACACCCCCTATGAGGGCGACGAGTCGTTCCTCGCCGGCCCGACCGAGCGTACCAAGGAGCTGTGGGGCGAGGTTCTCGACCTGCTGCTTAAGGAGCGCGAGCAGGGCGGTGTCCTCGATATGGACACCAAGACCGTTACGGGTATCGTGAGCCACCCCGCTGGCTACATCGATAACGCCCACCGCGAGAAGGAGACCATCGTCGGTCTCCAGACTGACAAGCCGCTCAAGCGCGCTCTGCACGTCAACGGCGGTATCCGCATCGCTTGCCAGGCTGCCAGCCAGCACGGCTACAAGGTCGACGAGAACGTTGTCGAGCGCTACACCTTCGAGCGCAAGACTCACAACGCCGGCGTCTTCGATGTTTACACCCCCGAGATGCGTGCTTGCCGCTCGGCTCACATCATCACCGGTCTGCCCGATGGCTATGGCCGCGGCCGCATCATCGGCGACTACCGTCGTGTTGCCCTGTACGGCGTCGACTACCTGATCAAGGACAAGGAGGCCCAGAAGGCTTCCACCCCGACGGTCATGACCGCCGACAACATCCGCGACCGTGAGGAGCTGCAGGAGCAGATCCGCGCCCTCGGCGAGCTCAAGATGATGGCCGAGACCTATGGTTTCGATATTTCCAACCCTGCTACCAACACGCAGGAGGCCATCCAGTGGATGTACTTCGCCTACCTTGCTGCCGTCAAGGAGCAGAACGGCGCCGCTATGTCCATCGGCCGTACCTCCACGTTCATCGACATCTACGCTGAGCGCGACCTTGCCAACGGTACCTTCACCGAGGAGCAGATCCAGGAGTTCGTGGATCACTTCATCATGAAGCTCCGCATGGTCAAGTTTGCCCGTACCCCCGAGTACCAGGCCCTGTTTACCGGCGATCCGCAGTGGGTCACCGAGTCCATCGGCGGCATGGGTGTTGACGGCCGTACGCTCGTTACCAAGATGAGCTACCGCTACCTGCACACGCTCGAGAACATGGGCACCAGCCCCGAGCCCAACATGACCGTTCTGTGGTCGACCCGTCTGCCCGAGAACTTCAAGAAGTTCTGCGCCAAGACTTCCGTCGCCAGCTCCTCGATCCAGTACGAGAACGACGACCTCATGCGCGTCTATCACGGCGACGACTACGGCATTGCCTGCTGCGTGTCCTCCATGCGCATCGGCAAGGAGATGCAGTTCTTCGGCGCCCGCGCCAACCTTGCCAAGTGCCTGCTCTACGCACTCAACGGCGGTGTTGACGAGGTCTCCAAGAAGCAGGTCGGCCCCAAGTATCGCGCCGTCGAGGGCGATACGCTCGATTACGACGACGTTGTGGCCAAGTACAACGACATGATGAAGTGGCTCGCTGGCGTGTACGTCAACTCGCTGAACATCATTCACTACATGCACGACAAGTATTGCTACGAGCGCATCCAGATGGCTCTGCACGACAAGCACGTGCACCGCTGGTTCGCTACGGGCATCGCTGGCCTTTCCGTCGTGGCTGACTCCCTGTCCGCCATCAAGTACGCCAAGGTCCACCCCGTCCGCGACGAGAATGGCATCATCGTCGACTTCGAGACCGAGGGCGAGTTCCCCAAGTACGGTAACGACGACGACCGCGTCGACCAGATCGCTCACGACGTTGTGCACCAGTTCATGGAGTACATCCGCATGAACGACACCTACCGCAACTCCGTGCCCACGACCTCGGTTCTGACCATTACCTCCAACGTCGTGTACGGCAAGAAGACCGGTTCCACGCCTGACGGCCGCAAGGCTGGTCAGCCGTTCGCCCCGGGTGCTAACCCCATGCACAAGCGCGATAGCCACGGCGCCATCGCTTCGCTGTCTTCGGTTTCCAAGCTCCCGTTCCGCGATGCTCAGGACGGCATCTCCAACACCTTCTCTATCATCCCGAGTGCGCTCGGCAAGGAGGACCAGGTGTTCTTTGGCGATATCGACCTTGATCAGCTGGGCGAGTAACTATTGTTAGTGCTATACTAACAATAACGATTACTGATTAGCGCGCCGGTTTCGGCCGGCGCCTATCGATCGAAGGAGACACATTATGAAGGTTTCTGAAGTTTCCGAGATTCAGGCCGATAACCTGGTCCACATGCTCGACGCTTACGCCGAGAAGGGTGGCCACCACCTGAACATCAACGTCTTCAACCGTGAGACGCTGCTCGACGCTCAGGCTCACCCCGAGAAGTATCCGCAGCTGACCATCCGCGTTTCCGGCTACGCCGTGAACTTCCACACGCTCACCAAGGAGCAGCAGGACGAGGTCATTGCGCGTACCTTCCACGACAAGTTCTAAAGGGACTCAACTCCCACCGGAGACCCGGTAAGGCCTACGCACTTTGCCTCTCAAACGTCCTCGCCGCTTCGCGGCTGCGGAATGTTTGCGAGACAAAGTGCTCCCGGCCTTGCCGGGCTCCTGCGTTGTCGTCCTTTAGGGAACCACGCTAAATTAAATTGGTGTCCTCGGACATGCAAAGAGGCTCGCTGCGCACTTCGTGCGGCGAGCCTCTTTGCGTCCTGACGCTCCTATTTGGCAAGGTGTTTTTTAGAATCCATTTTGCGCTCGGCCTCGAAGGCCTGCCTGTCCCAATCGAGCGGAAGTCCGGCCTCGACCCATGCCTCGTAGGCCCTCCTTATGGGCTTGAGCTCCCTTTGGCCCCTCTCCAGCATCGAGATGTACTTCTCGCTGGTGCCCAGTATGGACGCCGCCCTCACCTGGCTGACCTTCGCCGCGCGCCTGGCCGCCACGAGCTCCGAGGCGTCCTCGGGCCTCCTGATCTCGTGCGGGCGCATCAGCGCCCGGTACGCCTCCCTGGCCACGTAGCGCTTGAGGCACCTCATGACCTCCCTGTCGCTCTTTCCCCGCCCCCTGGCCCTCTCGGCGTACTCGGCGGTCTCGGGGTCGCGCATGACCCTCTGCCTCGCGATCTCGTGCAGCGCGCTGTTCGCCTGCCGGTCGCCGCCCCTGTTGAGCCTGTGCCTCACGGTCTTGCCGCTCGAGGCGGGGATGGGGCAGGC
>RPYR01000079.1 GCA_008671285.1 Collinsella aerofaciens
GTATCGGAATTGGATAAAAGAGAAATCACTGCGTCGCATGTTTTGGCTCGATTTCGCGGATTCATTCAGGCGGCGGCGCCGCTGGTCACCTACATTCACCTTCCAAACTTTGCCAAAGGCGGCATCTCTCAGGTCGCGGGAAAAACAGTCTGCGTACCTGGACTTAATTGCTATTCGTGCCCCGCGGCATCGGGTGCGTGCCCCATCGGGTCGTTCCAGTCGGTGGTGGGTTCATCCAAGGTCAACTTTTCTTACTACGTCACCGGTACGCTCATTTTGCTCGGCGTGCTGCTGGGACGCTTTGTATGCGGCTTTTTGAGTCCGTTTGGCTGGCTGCAGGATCTGCTTAACAATATTCACAGCAAAAAGTTCTCCACGAACACGCTTAAGCCGCTCACGTACATCAAGTATGTCGTGCTGCTGTTTGCCGTGGTGCTGCTGCCCGTCTTGGTGGTTAACGACGTGGGCATGGGCGACCCATTCTTTTGCAAGTACATCTGTCCCCAGGGTGTGCTCGAGGGCGCCATTCCGCTGGCGGCTGCCAATGCCGGAATTCGATCTGCGCTGGGGCAGCTCTTCACCTGGAAGCTTGTCGTTCTCATTGCCGTGGTAGTGCTGAGCGTTTTGTTCTATCGCCCCTTTTGCAAATGGATTTGCCCGCTCGGCGCATTCTATGCGCTCATGAATAGGGTGTCCTTGTTGGGGATTCAGGTTGACGCGTGCAAATGCGTCTCGTGCGGCAAGTGTTCAAGGGTTTGTCAGATGGACGTTGATGTGGTCCGCGCGCCCAATCATGCCGAATGTATCCGGTGCGGAAAGTGCATCGGGGCCTGTCCCGTCGATGCCATCAGCTATCGCTATGGCCTGGATGTGTCGGCAGAAAAGCTTCCCTTGACCGCCGATAAAAAGTAAACAAGCTTCGACAAAACGGAGGAATGACCATGAAGCTTTCTAAGATTGCGGCCCTGTTTATGGTGCCGGTATTGGCCTTGTGCCTTGTGGCATGTTCGGCGCCCGGTGGCAATGTGAGCGAATCTGCGGGCTCCGATCCTAAGATCGCAGAACTCACTGCGCAGAAGCCGGCCAATGTCGACGAGGCCGCCGAGCTGTATGCGAAGCTCATGCAGAAGGAGAACGAGATCTTTTCGAGTGATAACGCGCTGTGGGAAAAGGTATTCAATGCGGCAAATAAAGACTCGGCAATGATTGAGGACGGCAGCAATTACGGCGATTTCCTGCTCAAGACCATCGACGGCGCCAAGGATGAGTTTACGGCGGATGAGCTTAAGACGCTCAAGGCCGGTGCACAGCAGATCAAGGAGATCGAGGACAAGCTCGAGAGCTTGGAGAAGGAGTTCCCCGGCTGTGGAAGCACGCCGAGCGCAGGCGAGAGCGTTGACGCTTCGACCGCTGGCATGACGGCTGGTGCCAATGCTTCGAGCGAGGCGACGAAGTTCCCCAGCTTTACGGGCAAGGACCTGGATGGCAACGACGTGAGCAGCGACGAGCTGTTCTCTAAGAACAAGGTTACCGTCATGAAATTCTGGTTCACCACGCGCAATCCGGGCGTGGGCGAGCTGGGCGATCTTGAGAACCTGAATCAGGAGCTTGCCGAGAAGGGCGGTCAGGTCGTGGGCGTCAATTCCTTTACGCTCGATGGTAACAAGGGTGAGATTGCAGATGCCAAGGATGTGCTGAGCAAGAAGGGCGTGACGTATAAGAACATCTGGTTCAAGTCGGATAGCGAGGCCGGTAAGTTTACGTCAAATCTGTTCTCGTTCCCGACAACGTATGTCATCGATCAGAATGGCAACATCGTAGGGGATCCAATCGTGGGAGCCATCAGCTCCGCCGAGCAGCGCGCAGCGCTCGACAAGCTTATCGACCAGGCGATTGCGAATAGCGAGCAGTAAAAAACGCGTAAAGCATGGCGGGGATCGCGCGCCGCTGTGCGGAGTAGTCCGCTGCCTTTCAAGATAATCTCCACCATACAGAGGTCCCGCTCGGGACCTCTTCTTTTGGGCGCCGTCCCGTTCGTTTTTTGGCGCGGTTTGTTACATTCCTCACTGGTGTCGGTGAAAAATGGGGATAGAGTAGGACAAACGCGTCGAATACGAACGGCGGAGGAGAGCGGGTGAACGTGCCCGCGCGGGAGAGGTTGCCGTCCATGCTGGAGCTCAAAGGTATTTGCAAAAGGTACGTCACGCAGTCGTTTACGCAGGTGGCGCTCGATAACGTGAGCCTGGCTTTTCGCGATAACGAGTTCGTGGCCATTCTGGGTCCCTCGGGCTCGGGCAAAACTACGATGCTCAACGTTATCGGCGGACTCGACCACTTTGACTCGGGCGACCTGCTGATCGATGACATCTCGACCAAGGACTTTCACGATCGCGATTGGGATGCCTATCGCAACAACCGCATCGGCTTTGTGTTCCAGAGCTATAACCTCATTCCGCATCAGACCATTTTGGAAAACGTGGAGCTGGCGCTTACGCTCACGGGCGTGGGACACGCCGAGCGCCGTCAGCGTGCGCGCGAGGCGTTGGAGAAAGTCGGCCTGGGCGAGCACGTTAACAAGCGCCCGAGCCAGCTTTCGGGCGGGCAGATTCAACGTGTGGCCATCGCCCGCGCCCTGCTCACCGATCCCGAGAGTGTGCTGGCCGACGAGCCTACCGGGGCCTTGGACTCAACGACGTCCGTGCAGGTCATGGATTTGCTCAAGGACGTTGCGCGCGACCGCCTGGTCATCATGGTCACGCACAATCCCGACCTGGCGTACCAGTACGCCACGCGCATCGTTAACCTGGCGGACGGCAAGATCACCGACGATTCCGACCCCTTTGATGTCGCTGACGCCACGCGCCGCGAGGCCAAGCCTACGCGCAAAACCTCGATGAGCTTTGTGACAGCGCTGGGGCTTTCTGCCCGAAACCTCATGACCAAGAAGGGCCGCACGGCCATGACGGCCTTTGCGGGCTCGATTGGCATTATCGGTATCGCGGCGATTCTGGCGCTGTCCAACGGCGTAAACGGCTACATCAAAAAGGTCGAGGAGGACACGCTCTCGAGCTACCCGCTCACTATCTCCAAGCAAGATTACGATTTGTCGTCCATGATGGGCGGACATGGGGCTGCGGATGAGGAGGTGTCCAACGGCGAGGATTTATCCGACGGTGGCACCGACGGCAAAGCTAAGGGAATCGATAAGATTCCCGTGGTCACGGCCGTAAAGGATATGTTTGCAAGCGTTAAGTCCAACGACATGACGAGCTTTAAGGCATGGCTCGATGCCGGTGGCGACGGCATCGATAAAGAGGTCAACGCTATTCAGTACGGCTATGGCGTAACGCCGGTTGTCTATCGTGCGGGTAAGGGTGACGAGAAGCCCGTGCGTCTGGTGCCCAATGCCATGACCGAGGCCATGAGCGGAGGCGCGAGCTCGGCGGCAACGGTGAGCATGGAGTCCATGGGAACCTCGGTCTTTAACGAGATGATTGACGACCAGAGCCTGCTCGACGGCCAGTACGATGTCGTCGCCGGTCATTGGCCCACGTCTGCCAACGAAGCCGTGATGGTGCTTTCGAGCCGCGGCACGGTGGGCGACTACACGCTCTACAGCATCGGTGCGCTGGATATCAATGAGCTTAACAATCTGGTTAACAGCGCCATGACGGCTGACGGTGGGGTCGAAACGCCCGAGACCGGTGCCGACTTTACCTACGACGATGCGCTGTCCACGACGTTTAAGGTGCTGTCGCCGGCCGATGCGTATCGCAAAAACGAAGAGACCGGCATGTGGACCGATATGTCTGGCGACACTGACTTTATGGCCGCCAAGGTTGCCGACGGTATCGACGTGCACATTGTGGGCGTGGTGCGACCCAACGAGACGGCCAACGCGAGCGCGTTGTCCCCGGGCATTGCCTATACGCATGCGCTGACTCGCCAGCTTATGGAGCGCGCTGCCGATTCGCAGATTGTGCAGGAGCAACTCGCCCACCCCGAGACGGATGTCTTTACGGGCAAAACCTTCGACGAACTGCAAGGCGAGGCCAAACAAGGCGTGGATCTGAGCAGCATGTTCAGCGTGGACGAGGCGGCGCTCAAGAGCGCGTTCTCGTTTGATGCGTCTGCACTTTCGGGTGCGGCCGGCGGTATGGACCTTTCTGGTATCGACTTATCCGGGTTGGACATTGACCTCTCGGACGTTGGCAAGGACATCGACTTCAGCGACATCATGGCAAAGGCACCGGCTCCAGATTTCTCGGGCATCTTTGACGGCCTGGAACTCACGCCCGAGCAAATGCAGCAGGTGGGAACGCTAGCCAACCAGCTGTTTGAGAGCTTTTTGCAGTCTGATCAGTTTAGGGCGCTGTCACCCGATGATCTTAAGGACGCGTCAAAGCTTGCTGCCGCATTCTCGGCGTATCTTGAGAGTGATACGGCAGCCCAGCAAATCCTGGCCCAGCTCAAAGCGCTCGGCGGCGATGCCCTGGCCGAGCGCCTGCAGCAGGCGATGACCGACTATGTGCAAAAGCAGCTGGCTCCGTATCTGCAGCAGGCTATGGATCAGGTGACGAAGACGATCAGCGATCAGATTGCGGTGACGGTGTCAGCTCAGCTCAAGGCAGGCGCGGCAGGGCTCATGGACCA
>RPYR01000143.1 GCA_008671285.1 Collinsella aerofaciens
CACAAACAGGTCGCGCGCGGTGATGATGCGGGCATCTGCCGGCACCATATCGCCGGCAGAGAGGCGGATCACATCGCCGGGGACGAGCTCGTCGAAGGGGAGCTCGATGCGCTTGCCGTCGCGCAGGGCGGTGCAAGTGTTGGAGACCAGGTCCTTGAGGGCCTCTGCCGCATTGCCGCTGCGTGTTTCCTGGATAAACTTCATGCCGCCCGATACCAGCAGCATGATGCCGATGACGATGACCGTGGAGGGGTCGCGCTGCGGTTCGGGCACGGCGAGCACGTCGATGTAGAGCGAGACCAGCGCGAGCGCGGCGAGGATGCCGGCGAAGGGATCGATGAAGGCGTCGGCGATGCGGCTGGCGAGCGTCTTGGTCGGTGCCTCGATGGTGTTGGGGCCGGAGGCGTCCAGGCGCTCGGTTGCCTGCTCGGCGGTGAGGCCGTTTGCCGTGGCGTCAAGCAGTACGAGAGCGTCCTCGGCACTATGGGTAGCGGCGAATATGGTGTTCTTGGACAGGCCGGTATGAGCGGCAGGGCGCGCCGTGCGGCGGCGCTTGGAGATAGCTTCGAGTACCGTGGCGGTTTTGAGCATCAGCATAGGGTCCTCCTTGTTGAAGGGAGTTAGCGTACATGTCGTATTTGCTTCAAAAACCTAGATGTCGCTCACGTCAAGCTCACGAACCACCACAAAGGGGACAGGCACCTTTGTGGGAGGGATTGACGATCTGCCGGTGGCGTTTATGCGCGTGCGGAGCCCTCGCGGCGTGCCGAGGGCGACATGCAGGTTTTTCGACTAGGACTGCCTTCCATGGCACACCTCCTAAAGGCTGAGCGCAGCGCGCTTTGGGTATCTCGTACCCCTTTTTAATCCGCCCGTATTCTTGATGAGGGGGTTTGCTATGTCAACCCCATTGTTCGGAAAACCATTCCCCCTGACAAAGCCTTTACAGAATGCCGTGGCTCCAAAGCACGCCCACATCGACGCCTCGCCTGCGCTAAACTGAAGAGCACGTACGCAATTACGAGAGGAGCCCGCATGGAGGCTTACAAGCAAGAGTTCATCAAGTTCATGGTTGAGTCCGACGTTCTTAAGTTCGGCAGCTTTACGCTCAAGAGCGGCCGTCAGTCCCCGTTTTTTATGAACGCCGGCGCTTACGTGACGGGCTATCAGCTCAAGAAGCTGGGCGAGTATTACGCCCAGGCCATCCACGATAACTTTGGCGACGACTTTGATGTGCTGTTTGGGCCGGCCTACAAGGGTATTCCGCTGGCCGTCGTGACCGCCATTGCCTACCACGAGCTGTACGGCAAGGAGGTCAAGTACTGCTGCGACCGCAAGGAGGCCAAGGACCACGGTGCCGATAAGGGCAACCTGCTGGGTTATGAGCCCAAGGACGGTGACCGTGTGGTCATGGTCGAGGACGTCACCACCAGCGGCAAGTCCATCGACGAGACCTATCCCAAGGTTAAGGCTGCTGCCGATGTCGAGATTAAGGGCCTGATCGTGTCCCTCAACCGCATGGAGGTCGGCAAGGGTGGCGTGACCACCGCGCAGAAGGAGATCGAGGCAAAGTACGGTTTCCCCGTCGCGAGCATCGTCTCCATGGCCGAGGTCGTCGAGACCCTCTACAACCACGAGATCGACGGCAAGGTTGTCATTGACGACGAGCTTAAGACCGCCATCGACGCCTACTACGAGCAGTACGGAGCTCGGGAGTAGTTACGGCGTTTTACCAAACGCCGTAACAGCTCGACGCTGCGCGGGCCGCATTTGGACAATCTGACGTTCAACTTCAAGGGCGCGACCAGAAGGTCAGCGCCCTTTCGTTTCACGTCACCTTGTCTCAAATGCGACCCGCTCGCTGTCCGTTCTCTACCTGCGGCGTCGTCTTGCTCCGAATGCGGCTCGCTTGCTGTCGTTGCCGAAACATCGGCGTTGCCGGAGTAGTCATTGGGGACGTTCATAAATGACTACTCAGGAATGAGCGTGGATAATCTCCCGTTTTTGGCCTGTGTGCGGGCTCAAAGTGGGAGATTATCCACGCTCGCTTTAATTTGCCTGGGTTGCGATGCCTATCTAATCGGCTCGGCGTCTTCCCTGAGAATCGAAAGATACTCTTCATACCCGTACTGCCGGTATCTCTGTCTTGACTCGTCGAGCGGACGGAGGATACCCAATTCTTCAAATGATTTGACGAGCGAGCTCGCGGTACTCCTGCCGATATCGAGTTGGGCAGCGATGAATGCGGTGTCGACGATGGGGTGCTCTTCAAGAATGCCCAACAGCCTTTGCCCGTTTGCAGCAGTCCTTCCGAGATTTTCGGTAATGGTTGCTGTGGAACGGTTATGGAGGTCAACAAGGTTTTTTAAAGACTCTACCGAGTCCTTCGCACTTTCGAGAAGACTGTTGCAGAAAAACTCTATCCATTCCTCGTAAGTGCCTCTCTCCCTTACGGATGTGAGTTGCCGGTAGTACTCGCTTCGATTTTTCTTGAACTGGAACGATGGATAGAACAAGCAAGAATGAAGAACGCCATCATTGATGAGCATAAGTGTAATGAGAAGCCTGCCCAGGCGACCGTTTCCGTCTAGGAATGGATGGGCAGTTTCAAATTGGTAATGGACGAGCGCCGCCCGCACAATCGGATCCATTTCGACTTGAGGCTCATTGATAAAGCGTTCGAGGTCCTGGAGCGTGTTACTCAAATCTTCAATGTTTGGAGGGACAAACGATGCGGTTGCAATGGTGCAGCCTGAGGGGCCAATCCAGTTTTGTGAGGAGCGCAGCTCGCCTGGATTCTTCTCCGTTCCGCGCACTCCGTCCAGCAGGACCGCATGAACTTGCCTAAGAAGTCTCGTGCACAAGGGCATCTTTTTGAGCAGTTCTACGCCGCGGTCGACAGCACGGACGTAATTCACGACGTCTGCGACATCTTTATGATGGAGTTGTGTTTGCGATGGACTAAGTAGGTCGTCAAACGTGCACTGGGTTCCCTCAATTTGCGAAGAAAGGAGTGCTTCTTTGCGCACGTACATTGTCAGATACATATCGGCGTTGGGAACAAAGTAGAGCATGCCTTCAAGCTCTCCAAGCTTTCGTGAGCATGCGGAAAGCGTGCGATAGGTTTCCTCGGTGAGGTTTAGCTGCCTCAATGATTGCAAGGGCGTTGGAAAAAACGAATAGTAAGCCAATTTCCCCGATAGATTATTGCGGAGCGTTCCCTGGCCGTTCTCCTCGATTTGCATCGCGCCCTCCATATCTTTAGTGCCGGAAACTCGTTATTAGGCTAATCATATCAATTCTAATAACGAGTTTAAGGATTAAATAGTTATTAGAATTGATGTAAACAATCTAATGATGAGAAGTCGTTATTACTTGATCATGGAGCTCGGCTTGGTACAAGGGGGGTTATCCAAAATGAGAGCGGATAATCTCCCGTTTTTGGCTCGGTGACGGCCTCAAAGTGGGAGATTATCCACGCTCGTTAGTTAAGCGTCCGAAAATCCACACTCGCCAAACCTACCAAAAAGGGACAGGTTTATTTTGGCACGTTTCGGTCGGTATCAGGAAGTGTCAGGGACGGGGCGGCGGCAGGACTCGAGAGCGAAAAGAAGTATCGGGTTTGGCGTGCCCGCTTCTGCCCGTCCCGCGCGTGGGCGATACTCGGCTTATCGAACCGCGATGCAAAGGAGATGCTCGTCCCACGAGCACTACCGGGAAGGGCTCGCGATTCGAGTCTCCACCTTAGCATTTGAACCATTTGGCACTATAATTACCGTAGGCATGCGCACAACGTTGCGCTTAATCAAGAGGAGAAAACGTATGGGTCTGTTTGACATGTTCAAGAAGAAGGCTGAGCCCGCGGCTGCCGCTGCTCCGGCCTCCATCTCTGCTTCTGCTGGCGCCGACGTGCTGTGCTCGCCCGTCAAGGGCAAGGTCATCAAGATGGCCGACGTGCCCGATCCCGTCTTTGGTGGCGAGGTTCTGGGCAAGGGCTGTGCCGTGTGGCCCGAGGATGATCTGGTCTACGCTCCCTGCGACGGTAAAGTGACCGTCACCATGGGTCACGCCGTGGGTCTGCAGTCCGATAGCGGCATCGAGGTTCTGGTGCACGTTGGCGTCGATACCGTCAACATGAACGGTGACGGCTTCGAGGGCTTCGTCAAGGCCGACGACGTCGTGAAGGCCGGCCAGCCCATCCTCAAGATCGACCGCGCCAAGATCGCCGCTGCCGGTTACAAGGACTGCGTCGTGGTGGCCGTGTCCAACACCGCCGAGTTTGCCGATGTCGAACTCGCCGTCGAGGTCGACTCCGCTGTCGCCGCCGGTGACGCCATCGTTAAGGTCGTCCGCAAGTAAACTGCGGCGTCCAAAGGATGTGCAAGGGTGGTCGGGTTTTCCGGCCACCTTTTTTATTGCACCGCGGGAAAGCGTTTTATTGCGCGTTGGACGGGCTTGCAAACCGTTCGGACGCTAAAACGAACCGACCGCGCCTTCGCGTTGCCGAGGGTGTTCATAAGTGGATAGTATGGGCTTACTTATTACAACGTGCGCCGCGTCCGGGAAGCGCGGTGCCGCTCATTGGGAGGAACAACATGAAAAAGAAGCTGCTGCTTGCGCCCCTCATGGCCGTCTTGGTTGCATGCGTGGTCCTGCTTTCCGGCTGTGGAGGTCCTTCGGTTGAGGAGCTTATCACCGAGGATCTTACGACGCAGTTTGATGAGGTCAAGAACGGTGGCGACGACTTCCTCTCTGGTCTGGAGGAGGCTTCGGGCGACGAGTTCGAGCAGCTGGGTATCGATCCCAAGGAGTATGCCAAGACCTATCTCGAGGGCTTTGACTACAAGATCGGCGACGTGACGGTCGACGAGGACAAGGGCGTCGCGACCGCCGAGGTCTCTATTACCTGCAAGTCCATGAACAAGATCGTCGAGGACTTCTCCACCCAGTATCAGGAGAAGGTCGCCGCGCTTGACACGGTTCCTTCCGATGACGAGCTGTACAAGATGGCCGGTCAGGTTATGGTCGATGTGACCAAGGCCACCGAGCCCAGGAAGACCACGGTTATCTTCAAGTACACCTGCAACGACGACGGCGAGTGGTCTGCCGACGACTCCGTCAACTCCGAGATGATGGATGCAATGCTGAGCTAGTTCGTTGCGGCGTTTTACCAAACGCCGCAACTGCTCGACGCTGCAAGCCCGCCAGAGCGGCAATCTGCCTTTCAACTTCGGCGGCATGACCAAAAGGTCAATGCCGCCTCGTTTCAAGGCACCTTGCTCGCTCTGGCGGGCTTTCGCTGTCGTTGCCAAAACAACGTCGTTCCCTTGGTTGGCTTAAAGTGGCACTTTTACCTGCGACGTTGCCATCGCTGAAGTAGTCATTGGGAAGGCGGCAGCTGGGGACGTTCCTTTTCTGCCGGCAGTTGGGGACACTCCTTGTGCCAGCGTTGCATCGAGTGCTTGGGAAGATGCGACCCGGTTTTTGGCCGAATAGTGGGTCGCATCTTCCGGATGGGGTGGGTTGCGGAAAGTGCGACCCGGAATATTGCTCTGAAACGGGATGCGGTTTCCCTGATGCGCCTCAAACGGAAAGCGCATCCCATTCCGGAGCTCCAAAACGGGATGCGCTTTCCGCGCGGAAGAATTGTCGCAGCTGCGTTAAGCAGTGTCGCTCGTTACTCGCCCAGGATCAGCGCCGCTAGCTCGTCTTGGGTGTCCACCACGTAGTCGGCGCCGGCGGCTTCCAGCTCTGCGCGGCCGCGGAAGCCCCAGCTGACGCCCGCACTCTTAAGGCCGGCGTTGTGGCCGGTCAGGATATCGACATTGGAATCGCCCACATAGAGCGTGGTCGACGGATCGGCGCCTAGCTCTTTCATCACATGCAGCGTAACAGGTGCCTCGGGCTTGGGAGGAAACGCATCGACGCGGCCCTGTACCAGCACAAAGCGCTCGGAACCAAAATACTTCTCGATAAGCGGAGCCGCCGAGATGTGGTCCTTGTTGGTGAGCACGGCAAGCTGCACGCCCGCGGCACGCAGGCGGTCGAGCATCTCGATTGTGCCGGCATAGGGGGCGGTGTGGTCCTCCTTGTGCTCGCCGTAGTAAGCCCTAAACTCGGCAAGCGTCTGCTCAGACATACGGCCGTCGCCCGCATACTCGGCAGGCATAAAACGCTCAACCAGCTTGAGCATGCCGTTTCCCACCTTGTAGCGGTACTCGTCTACGGCAAACGTGGGCCAGCCGTGCATCTCGCAGGTATGGTTGCCGGCGGCCGCCAGGTCCTCGAGTGTGTTGAGGATGGTGCCGTCCAGATCAAAAATCACATGGGAAAAAGCTGCTGCCATGGGTGCTCCTGCCGCTTGAGTTGTAAAACGCACCCCATGATACTGGCATGCGCGCCGGGCATGTTTGGAATCTGAATATCTTTAATAGCCCTGAGCCTTTGTCGTTAGCAAATCCTCGGCAGCTGCTCTCCCACGAGCATGTCGAGGATGCGGGTCGAGCCCCAGCCGGTGCGCACGCGCACGGCGGGATGGGCGCCCTCGGCAAGTGGCAGCACGCGACCGATGACGGCGGCGTTCTCGCCGTAGCGGGCGGAACGCATGGCGCTCAGCGCGGCATCGGCTTGCTCGGTCGGCACGACGGCGACCATCTTGCCCTCGTTTGCCACCTGCAGCACATCGTAGCCGAGCATCTCGCAGGCAGCCTGCACGTCGGGACGCACGGGCACGGCATCCTCGTCGACCTCCATGGCAACATTGCTGGCCTGGGCAAACTCGTTGAGTGTGGACGCCAAGCCACCGCGCGTGGGGTCGCGGAAGCAGCGTGTGTCGGGTGCTGCGGAAAGCACATCGGCAATCAGGTGGTTGAGCGGCGCGGCGTCGCTTTCGATGGTGCTCGAAAACGCCAGACCCTCGCGCTGACTCATGATGGCGATGCCGTGGTCGCCCAGCGTACCTGAGACCAGGATGACATCGCCGGGCTGGCAGTTTGCGCCGCTGAGCGCCACGCCCGCAGGCACCTCGCCCACACCGGCGGTATTGATGTAGACGCCGTCGGCACCGCCGCGCTCGACCACCTTGGTGTCGCCCGTGATTATGGACACGCCTGCTTCGCGTGCCGTCTCGGCCATCGTCTGCACAATCTGGCGGAGCTTATCCATGGGATAACCCTCTTCAAGGATAAAGCCGCACGACAGGTAGCGCACGTTGGCGCCCGAGGTCGCGACGTCGTTGACGGTTCCGCATACGGCGAGGCGGCCGATATTGCCGCCGGGGAAGAACTGCGGCGAGACTACAAAGCTGTCGGTCGACATGGCGATGCGCCCGCTCGCGGGCAGCGCGGCGACGCCGGCATCGTTGCCTTCGAGCAGCTCGGGCGAACCAAAGGCATCCAAAAAGACCTCATCGATGATGCGCTTCATCATCTGTCCGCCGGAGCCGTGGCCCAACAGGACGGTGCTATCGGTGATGCTATGGGACATATCGAAAACTCCAATCGTGGGTGGAATTATATGGGTGAGGGGCGGCGTCGATCGGTCCGCCATTCGTTAGAACGGCGGAACCTAATAGTCGCGGTAGCGGTAGTACGCCGCGCAGCTGCCTTCGGAGCTCACCATACACGGTCCGACAGGATGCTCGGGCGTGCAGGTGCGGCCAAAAAGCGGGCAGCCGCTCGGTGCAATGGCCCCGCGCAGCACGTCGCCGCAGCGGCATCCGCGCGGCTCGACCGTCGGCTCAACGGGCACGTCAAAGCGAATACGGGCGTCAAAGCGCGAGAACTCGGGGCGGATGGAAAGGCCCGAGTTGGCAATCGGCCCCAGCCCGCGCCACGTGGTGCCGCATGGCTCAAACACCTGCTCGACCAGCTGGCGCGCCACGGGGTTGCCGTCTGCGTTGACGCCACGGCGGTAGGCGTTGTCGATCGCGGGCCTG
>RPYR01000008.1 GCA_008671285.1 Collinsella aerofaciens
TCGCTGTTCCCGCTGGTGCAGTTTGCGCCGATCGGCTGGCTCGGCGGCTTTATCGCCGGCCTTAAGATGAGCTTTGGCGAGTCCGTCGGTCCGTGGCGCAAGCACGACGAGGTCTTTAACGTCAACAAGGCACACCGCGCCGCCGCCGACGCGGGCGATGCCGAGGAACGCCGCCGTGCGCGTCGTAATGGCGCTGCCGACCGACAGCTCATCTCGGTCACCGATGACAGCAAGGGTGCTGGCAAGCACGCTAAGAAATAGTAAAAAGAGGTAACTATGGCAGAAAACAAAGACGAACAGCTCACCGACGAGGAGCTGGCACAGCTTCAGCTGGCAGAGGAGAACGAGAATGCCGTCGACCGCCTGGTCCAGGAGCTCGGCTGCCCCACGCGCCGTATCCGCCAGTTTGCCGCCCGCGTGCTGCACCTGCTTGCCGAGCGCGATCCGCAGCGCGTGGTGCCCTGCGTGCCCGCGCTGATCGAGGCGCTCGACCGCCCCGAGGCTCAGACCCGCTGGGAGGCCCTCGATGCCCTGACGGCGCTCGCCACCACCTGCCCCGAGCAGCTGGGCGATGCCTTTGAGGGCGCCGAGACCGCACTGTTCGACGAGATTTCCTCCACGCTGCGCTATGCCGCCTTCCGCCTGCTGTGCGTGTGGGGCGCCACGAGTGCTGAGCGTTCACGCGAGGCTTGGCCCATCCTAGACGAGGCCATCCAGTGCTACCACGGCGACCTTGAGTATCGCGATATGCTCGGTTGCCTGTACGAGTTTGGCCAGGGCGAGATCGACGCCGAGGTCGCCGAGAAGCTTGCGCTGCGCCTTAAGTTCGACGCCGAGAACGGCAAGGGCAGCTATCTCAAGGCCCGTTCGAGCGAGATTTGCGAAATGCTTGTTAAACGTTTTGGCCTGGATCTCTCCAAAAAGAAGAAGCGTGCTAGCGTTAAAAAATCTGACGACGCCGAAGACGAGGAGTAACAGATTATGGCGCACGATGTAGTCCTGATTCCCGGTGACGGTATCGGTCCCGAGATTACGCAGGCCATGCGCCGCGTGGTCGAGGCCACCGGTGTCCAGATCAACTGGAACGTCCAGGAGGCAGGTGCCGGCGTCATGGACGAGTTTGGCACGCCGCTGCCCCAGCACGTGCTCGATGCGGTCGCCGAGACCAAGGTTGCCATCAAGGGCCCCATCACCACGCCGGTCGGCACGGGTTTCCGCAGCGTTAACGTGGCCCTGCGCAAGCACTTCGACCTGTACGCCTGCGTGCGCCCCTGCCTGTCGCAGCCGGGCGACGGCTCGCGCTTCCGCGACGTCGACCTGGTCATCGTGCGTGAGAACACCGAGGACCTCTACGCCGGGATCGAGTTCGATGAGGGCGCTGCCGAGGTCGAGGAGCTCTCACAGCTTGTCGAGCGCTCGGGTCAGAAGACCTTCGCCGCCGATTCCGCCATCTCAATTAAGCCCATCTCCATCGCCAAGAGCCGCCGCATTGTGGAGTACGCCTTTGAGTACGCCCGCCGCTGCGGCCGTAAAAAGGTGACGGCCGTGCACAAGGCCAACATTATGAAGGCGACCGATGGCCTGTTCCTGCGCGTTGCGCGCGAGGTGGCCGCCAACTATCCCGATATTGAGTTCAACGACAAGATCGTCGACGCCACCTGCATGGGCCTGGTCCAGAACCCCAACGACTTCGATGTCCTGGTGCTGCCCAACCTGTACGGCGATATCGTCAGCGATCTGTGCGCCGGCCTGGTAGGTGGCCTGGGTATGGCCCCCGGCTCCAACATCGGTGCCGACTGCGCCATCTTCGAGGCAACGCATGGCTCCGCGCCCGATATCGCTGGCCAGGATATCGCCAACCCCACGGCCGAGATTCTCTCTGCTGCGATGATGCTCGATCACCTGGGCGAGAACGACGCTGCCAATCGCATTCGCGCCGCCGTATCTGCCACGCTCGACGAGGGCGAGCAGGTTACCGGCGACGTGCGCCGTGCCCAGACCGGTTCCGTCGAGGGCGCCGTGGGCACGCAGGCCTTTGCCGATGCCGTTATCGCGCACCTGGCCTAAGGTAGGCACGCTGCAAACGCCTAAATAGTACTTAAGTGTTTGCGTATAACCTAAGAATCAATACGCCCGGCACTCTGTCGGGCGTATTCTATTGAAGACTATGTTTCCTAACAAGGAGTAACTGATATGGGTCTGATTCAAAAGAAGGACGAGAAGGACGAGATCGACGGCATCCAGATCATCGAGCGCGGCGAAGGCCCCGACGGTGACGAGGACGAGAAGATCGATCTGGTCGCCGGTACGTCTGCCGAGCACATTGCCGCCGGCACGACGGCCGAGGAGGAGGACGCCCGACTGGAGGCTCAGATTGCCGCGGATGCCGCTGACGAGAATCTGATGCCCGAGGCCCAGGATGAGGACGACGATATTCTGGGTTCCGATGAAGACGACCATGCATCCAGGCACAAGAAGACGATGATTGCCGCCTTTGTGGTTGCCGTCGTGATCGCCGCCGTGGTCGGCTTCTTTATTGGCAATGGCGGCTTTGGCGGCAAGGGTGTCGGCTCGTCGACCCTGACCGAGGACCAGCTCGATTCGACCGTGGCAAGCTATAGCTACAACGGCAAGAAGAGCGACATCACCGCGCGCGAGGCCATCGAGAGCCAGTACAGCCTCGACACCGTCAAGGATAGCGATGGCAACTACACCGCTCCTTCTGCCGACGTCATCCTGTCCTACGTGCGCAACAAGATCCTGCTCGACGCTGCCGAGGACGAGGGCATTACCGTCTCCTCTAAGGAGATGAAGCAGTACGCCGAGGAATCCATCGGCACTTCGGACTACAAGACCATGGCCACGCAGTATGGCGTGTCCAAGGACCAGGCCAAGCAGATCGTCCGCCAGTCCGCGACGCTGCAGAAGCTCTACAAGAAGAAGGTGGGCGATAGCTCCGCAAGCATGCCGACCGCTCCGACCGAGCCTTCTGACGGCAATGAGGACACCGCGAGCAAGGATTACGCCGACTACATCATCAACCTTGCCGGCGACGAGTGGGATAGCTCGAAGGGTACCTGGAAGGACGAGAACGGCACCTACGCTAAGGCCTTTGCCGACGATGCCTTTACGGCCGATAGCGCCACCTATAAGCAGGCCATGACCGCCTACTACACTGCTTACCAGCAGTACTCTTCGCAGGCTTCGAGCGCCAGCTCCAAGTGGACCGAGTATGCTAACGGCCTCTACGCCAAGGCCAACATCAGCATCTACGGCCTGTTTGCGTAAAGAGTCGCACGGCTCATCGAGCATCTAGCCGATAGACAGCAGAAAGTCCGCCAGTACGGAAGTCGTTCTGGCGGACTTTTTGCGTTGAGGGCGTGATTGGCGGCTTAATTATGGCTATTCATCTTTAAGTCCAAAAAGGCTATCGGCTTCATCGTCGGATATATATTCCAGTACATCGCCCGGTTGGCAGTCGAGTGCCCGACATATCGCGTCAAGAGTTGAAAAACGTATGGCAGAAACCTTGCCCGTCTTAATGCGTGACATATTGACCTGGGAGATGCCCACGCGTTCCGCAAGCTCTTTGGATGAGATCTTGCGTTCGGCGAGCATGCGGTCAAGCCGCAGAATAATCATGGATTCCCCCTAGAGCAACTCGTCATCTTGTTTTTGCAGGATATACCCGTAGCGGAAGATACTGGCAATCAGGCAAATAATCAGGCCTGCAAAGAGCATGGAGGGCTCGAATAACTGGCCGACGAACGCATCCGTAAAGCTGCCGCCAAATCCTGAGAGTATTATTCCCGTGATTACGGCACCAAGAAGCCTCACGGCAACGCCGCCGATAAGGAATAAATGTCCTACTCGACGAAGTGTGTGGTTACATTCAAGGTCAAAGGGCCTGCCTTCCTTTTCAATGTTGAAGAAAAGCCTGCGCACGCTTAGCGCGATGGTAAGCGCGAGGCATGTCATCAAGAGGCTCCCTATGGCAGTGTGACCATCGTGTGCGACGAGCATAAGTGGTGTCTGCGCATCGGTACCGACGATAGCCAGGCACGGCCCTTCGCCGCCTTGAAGTTCTACGGATTGGAGACACGACCCTTGGGAGAGGCTAGGCAATACGAGTAGAAGGTCAATCGCAATGACTGCGAGAAGTCCCAGAGCGAGCGCCACGGTGGTGCAGATTGTGGCCCATTTGCAGATGCGAGTGAGCTTCCTCAGATCGGCTATTGCCTGTTCACGGTCGATGGCTTCATTCGATTTGGATACGTTCCAGCGGATCATAGCTCCTCCAACCAATGTCTTGGATGATACTTGTATCTTATATCATATTTAATGATAAACGATAAACAATTACAGATTAGAGTAAGTAATGTTTGTGAGACGAATAGCGAGAGCTATGGCTCATTTTGGGTGTCGGAGTTTGGCGCGCGGGGGATGAGGACAAATGTCAAAACTTTCCGTGATCGCACAAGTGCTTCATCGGGTTCCCCGATTCATATGGGAAAACAACTGCAAACGATTGCAAGTAACCGGTGAACGGTCGAAAACTACCGTTCACCGATAATCTCAAAACTGGTTCTAACTGGTATTAAGTCAAAAAGACCAATTCACATATCTTCACAATGACCTGCAATTTTTCTACACGCTATTTTTAGCCGCCCTGCGTTGTTTAGGGACA
>RPYR01000015.1 GCA_008671285.1 Collinsella aerofaciens
GCATCCATCTCGGCTGCGTTGCTCATTCGCTATCTCTCCTTTGGGTGGATTCGGTTGATACCTGGTTAGGCAAACATGACCTGGTCGAACGTATAGAAGCCGGGTTCGCGGGCGACGAGCTTCTGCGCGGCTGCCAGGGCGCCGTTGACAAAGATCTGACGGCTCGTGGCGCGGTGGGTGAGCGTGACCTCCTCGTCCTGGCCAAAGAAACTCACTTCGTGGACGCCGGCGACAGTGCCACCGCGCAGCGAGTGCATGCCGATCTCCTTGGGATCGCGTGCTCCGCACATGCCCTCGCGGCCATAGACGGGGTGGTAGCCTGCCTCGGGCTCGGCTTCGACGACGGCGTCGAGCAACAACTTGGCAGTGCCGCTGGGGGCGTCGACCTTTTGGTTATGGTGCGTCTCGACGATTTCGCAGTCAAAGCCGGGCAGCTCGCGTGTAGCCTGCGCTACCAGATGGCGCAGGGCTGCGATACCGATGGAGTAATTGCCCGAGTGCATAACGCGGGTGTTCTGGCCCAGCTCACGCAGGCGGTCCATCTGCTCGGGGGTGTAGCCTGTGGTGCCTGAGACCAACGCCGCGCCCGTGCGCTCGACATAGGCGACGACAGCGTCGAAGGTCGCGACGTTCGAGAAGTCGATAATCACATCGGCAGCCGGTGCGTTCTCGAGCTCGCTCAAATCGAAGCCAATCTGGGCCACGATATCAAAAACGGGCTGCCCGGCGGCATCGACAATGCTTTCGGCGGTGGTGCGGATGAGCGAGCCCATGCGGCCCGTTCCCATAATGACGGTCTTAATCAAGCAGACCAGCTCCCTTCAGAGCATCGGTAAGTGCGGATCGCGTGTCGTCTGCCATGGGGCACAGCGGCATACGGTAGTTTGCCTCGATCATGCCCATCTGGGCGAGCGCTTCCTTAACGGGGATGGGGTTGACCTCGCTAAAGAGGGCATTGATGAGCGGCTGACCGGCAATCTGGATATCGCGGGCGCGCTCCACGTCGCCGTCCAAATAGGCGTGGCACATGTCGTGCACGAGCTGCGGCTGAACATCGGCCCACACGCTGATGGTGCCCGAGGCGCCCAGGCTCATGAGCGGCACGGTAAGCGCGTCCTCGCCCGAGTACATGCGGAAGTCGTCTGACAGCAGGTGAGCGATCTTGGCCGCGTAGGCGACGTCGCCCGAGGCTTCCTTAATACCCATGATGTTGGGATGTGCGGCCAGGCGCTCTACGTTGTGCTCGCTGATACCGCAGCCGCAACGACCGGGGATGTTGTACAGGATGCAGGGAATGTCCACGGCATCGGCTACGGTCTTAAAGTGCTGATAGATACCCTCTTCGTTAGACTTGTTGTAGTAGGGGGTAATGAGCAGCAGGCCGTCGGCTCCCAAGCCCTGGTAAGTAAGCGACTTGGTGAGCATGGTCTGCGTGGAGTTGGAGCCCGAGCCGGCGATGACGGGGACGCGTCCTGCAACTTGCTTGACCACCGCGGCGACAACGGAGTTGTCCTCGTCGTCGGTCATCGTGGCGCTCTCGCCGGTGGTGCCTAGGGTGAGGATGGCGTCGGTGCCGTTTTGCAGGTGGAAATCGATAAGGCGCCCAAGCGCGTCAAAGTCGACACTGCCGTCCTTTTTAAACGGCGTAACTAGGGCGACGGTTGAGCCCTCGAGATTGCGGATGTCCATGTTCTTCCCCTTCGCCTCTGCGATCTGGATGCGTTTGTTCCATTGAGCTGCGACTGCCAAGCGCTCGTCTTTGGCGCGACGGCGTGCACTTTCGGCGCGCGACTTGGCCAGCAGCTCTCGGCCGCACGGCAGCACGTCGAGCGTGGCAAAGTAATCGCCCGGGCGCTCGGCGCGGCGGATGAGGTCGGCCGCGCCATCGGGGCGCAGCAGGACCTCGGCCGAGCGCAGCCGTCCGTTGTAGTTGTAGCCCATGGAGTAGCCATGCGCACCGGTATCGTGGATTACAAGCAGGTCACCCATGTCGATATGCGGCAGCTCGCGATCGATAGCGAACTTGTCGTTGTTCTCGCATAGGTTGCCCGTGATGTCATAGGTGTTCGTGACGGACGCTGTGGCCTTGTCGGCGCCGCCCGGCTGACCCATTACCGTAATGTGGTGGTAGGCGCCATACATGGCAGGGCGAATCAAATCGACGGCGCTTGCATCGACACCGATATAGTCCTTGTAGATCTGCTTCTCGTGGATGGCCTTGGTGACCAGGCAGCCGTAGGGGCCCATCATAAAGCGGCCCATCTCGGTGCAGATCGCCACATCGCCCATGCCGGCGGGAACCAGGATCTCGTCGTATGCCGCGTGTACTCCCTCGCCGATGGCGCGAATGTCGGTGGTATGCTGCTCGGGCAGGTAGGGGATGCCGACGCCGCCGGACAGATTGATGAAGGCGACGTGTGCGCCGGTCTCGCGCGCCAGGCGTACGGCAAGCTCAAAGAGGATGCGCGCGAGCTTGGGGTAGTAGTCGTTGGTGACAGTGTTGCTGGCAAGGAATGCGTGGATGCCAAAGTCCTCGGCGCCCTTGGCCTTGAGCATGCGGAAGGCCTCGAAGAGCTGCTCGGTGGTCATGCCATATTTGGAGTCGCCCGTGTTGTCCATGATGCCGTTGGAGAGCTCGAACAGGCCGCCTCGATTAAAGCGGCAGCTGACCGTCTTGGCGATGGGCCCCGGAACGCGCTCAAAGAACCCGATGTGGCTGATGTCGTCAAAGTTGACGCTGGCACCCAGCTTGTCGGCGAGCTCAAAGTCGGCAGCCGGTGTGTCGTTGGACGAGAACATGATGTCGTGTCCCGTGATACCCAGTGAGCGGGCGATCATGAGCTCGGTATAGCTCGAGCAATCGCAGCCGCAGCCGTATTCGTTGAGAATGGAGATGAGCGCCGGGTTGGGGTTGGCCTTGACGGCAAAGTATTCCTTAAAGCCCGGGTTCCATGCAAAGGCGTCGCGCACTTCTTGCATGTTGCGGCGGATGCCCGCCTCGTCGTATAGATGAAACGGCGTGGGGAACTGCTCGACGATATGCTCGAGTGTCTCCTTGTCCACAAACGGCTGCTTGGCCGCATATGCCTCGTTGGGGGTCAATGCCATGTCCCGTAAACCTCGCTATCCAGACGGCGCCATCTGCGCATCGAATCCGCATAGCGTGGACCCAATGTCCGGATAGCGCTCCCGCATTGCTGCAGACAGTCCTGTGGGTGTTTCCCACAGGCCCACCAGGTTGTTCGTGCCCGAAAAGCCCAGTTCGGCGGGTTTCGCCTCCCCACGGGGTCAAAGCCTGCCGGCTCGCCCGCGGTTCTTCGTGCCCGCGCCTCTATCAAGTGGTAACGACCCTACCACGTTGCACTTTACCAAACAAGAGTATTCGTATATAACGTTTAAAAAATGCAGGGATATGCTGGAAACATGTGCGCCACAATCCTGTATCACAATAAGTTGCAACAGATGTGCCTCACGAAGGGATCCTCTATGACCGAGCTCCAAGAACTCCGTCGCTATCGCCGCGATCTCCATCGCATTCCGGAGCTCGATTTCGATCTTCCGCAAACCATTGCCTATATCGAGGGCGTGCTGGCACCGCTCACCTGCGAAGTGACCCATCCGTGCCCCAGCTGCGTCTGTGCTTTCTTCGACGCCGGCGTTGATGCCGCGCATGCCACGGCGATTCGCGCCGATATGGATGCGCTGCCCATCGCGGAAGCGACGGGAGCGGCCTTTGCCTCAACCCATCCCGGCAAGATGCACGCTTGCGGACATGACGGACACATGGCCATGGCGCTTGCCGCCGCGACGTATGTCGACCGTACGATTCGCGAGCATCCGGGCGCCATTAGGCGCAATGTTCTCTTTGTGTTCCAGCCGGCCGAGGAAACGACCGGTGGTGCCAAGACGGTATGCGAGAGCGGTGTGTTCGAGCGCTATGGGGCCGACCGCATTTTTGGCTTCCATGTGTGGCCCGATCTGCCTGCCGGCACGTTGGCGAGTTGTTCCGGTCCGCTGCTGGCGCGTTCGAGTGAGACACACATTCATATTCACGGGACGAGCATCCATATCGCTAAGACCTATGGCGTTCCGGTCGAGGAGTCGCACGATGCGGCGCTGGCGGCTGCCAAGTTCTTGGTTGCCGAGCGCGAACTGATGGACGAGCTGGGCACCGACAAGCCCTGTATCGGTAAGTTTGGTCTGCTGCAGGCCGGTACGGTTTGCAACGCGGTGGCGGGGGAGGCCCATGTGGCCGGAAGCCTGCGTGTGTTTACGGACGACATGTTCGACCGGGCGCGCGAAGGCGTGCGCCGCGTGCTGGACGATGCCTGTGCCGCAACGGGCTGCACGTATGATCTCAACTTTGCCGAGGGCTATCCGCCGGTCGACAACGACCCCGAGTTGTTTGCCAGCGTCGCGCCTGCCTTGCCCGGGCTGCAGCTTGTGGAGGAACCGCTGCTGATCGCCGAGGATTTCGCGTTCTATCAACGCCATCTGCCGGGCGTGTTTTTCCTGCTGGGCACGGGTATGCCAGAGGACCAAGACAACCCGAGTGATTCGGATGGCTGTCCCGCCTATGCCACAAGCGCTCTGCATACCGATAGCATGCTCTTCGACGAGGAAATCCTTCTCAAAGGCCTCGATGTCTACAAACGATTGCTTTTGCTTGACTAAGGCGCAAAGGACTATTTGTTCTAGAAAACACGAACAAACGTACGATATAATAGAGATGTAAGTCTATAGAAACGTTTGACGTTACTAACGTAAGGCGATACTATGATTGCATCGTATAAAGATGAGGATACCGAACGCTTTGCCATGGGTGTGCGGGTCAGGAGGTTCGTGCCCTTTGAGCGTGTTGCGTTGAGGAAGATTCGCCAACTGCAGGTTTGTGCTTCGCTTGATGATCTTCGCGTTCCACCGGGCAACCGCCTGGAAGCTTTGAAGGGCGATCGTGCCGGTCAATATAGCATCCGTGTTAACGAGCGCTATCGGGTCTGTTTTGAGTGGAGACAGGAGATGGCTTGGAATGTCGAAATCGTCGATTATCACAAGTGATGAGACTTCGGCCGATTTGCTGTCGCCGGTGACTCCTGGTGAGCTTCTCAAAGAGGAGTTTCTTGTTCCCATGGGCATTTCTCAATATCGCCTTGCGAAAGAGACTGGGATTCCGGCTCAGCGTATCGGGCAGATTGTCTTGGGAAAACGTCGCGTGACGGCCGACACCGACCTCCGTCTTTGCCGTTATTTTGGCCTGACGGATGGTTATTGGCTGCGCGCTCAGGTGGCGTTTGACCTTGAGGCCGAGAAAAGGCGGATCGAACCGGAGCTGAATAAGATCGTTCCTGTCCAGCAGGCCGCTGCGTTGTAGTGCTCAAAGATATTGAGGTTGGAGTGACGATGGAACGACGCCGACAGTCTGCCGTTTATAGTCCCGGTGGGTGTGGATGCGGCTTGTTGTTGCTTCCGGTTATTGCTGTGAGCATTGGCGTGATGTTTGCGCTTGCTGGGCTGGCTGCGGCGGCACTCGTACTGTTTATCACTGCCATCGGCGTGACGATTTGGCTCTGCCGCAATCGCGAGCGACGCCGTGCCGGCGGTAAAACCAATGTCGGCTGGGTTGTATTCCTGGTCATTGCGTACCCGCTGAGTGTCAGCTACCTGGTGTTCTTTGTCCTGTTGATGGTCAGTGCCTTTACCGGGGAATCCGTCACGGTGGGTTGATGCGCTGCCGGCAGACGGTCGCGCAAAGTGCGTTTGCTCGGCGTTTGGATAACTGCATTGGCCGTTTACCGCAACCTTAGCTCTCAGCTAATGAATTCAAGTTTAATCCTTCCTACGATGTGCTGTGTGCCGGCACGGTAGCCGGATCGTAGGAAGGATGAATAATGGCAAAAGAGGGAAAGAAGCCGATCGGTAAGATTGTCCTAGGCGTCATCGTGGTGCTGGTTATTGTCGGTGCCGTGGGCTCTATGGGCGGCAACTCAACCGATTCGCCTGCGAGCGATTCGGCAAAACCTGCCGGGACGACACAGCAGGCTGAGGAGCAAAAAGAACCGCAAGAACCGTATACCATTGCTGACGAGGCTGAAGACACTTCCAATCAGTTTGCCTATAAGATCACGGGGACGCTGACCAATAACACGGACAAGGAAAAGAGCTACATTCAGATTGAGTATGTTCTGTATGATGCTGATGGCAACCAGGTTGGAACGGCTCTTGCAAACACCAATCATCTGAAGGCGGGCGGCTCCTGGAAGTTCGAGGCGCTGGGCACGGTGTCTCCCGATCAGGTCGCCAGTTGGGAGCGTTCGGACGTAAGCGGTTTCTAGCATGTTGTATGCACTGGGGGAGGTGAAGTCGTATGCCCGATAAAAAGCTGACTGACGAGTTGCTCAATGAGCTTCTCGACGCGCCAAACATCGATGGCTATATCAAAGAACACGACTTTGCCGCCCCGTCGCTTTCGAACTACCTGAAGCAGCTACTGCAGGAAAAGGGCTTGGAGCGCTCGCGCGTGGTTCGTATGGCCGATCTCAATGAGACCTTTGGCTATCAGATCTTTACCGGCGCGCGTCATCCGAGTCGCAATAAGGTGCTGCAGATTGCCTTTGCGATGGCGCTGACGCTCAAAGAGACCAACCGTGCGCTGACGGCTGCCGGGGTAAGCGTCCTTAACTGCAAGGACCGCCGCGATGCGATTATCATTTTTTGCATCGATCGCGGGGGCAGCCTCCAAAAGGTCAAGGAGGAGCTGTATCGCTTTGGCGAGGAGACGGTGAGTTAGCGGCTGATATCTGAGCCGGCGGAGCTGCCGAACAACGATGCAAACGAACGGGGCGTGGATGCCATGGGGTGTCTGCGCCCTGCGC
>RPYR01000066.1 GCA_008671285.1 Collinsella aerofaciens
ACCCGCCGCATTGGCAACAAGGTGCAGCTGGTGGGCGACGACCTGTTCGTCACTAACACCGAGCGCCTCAAGAAGGGCATCGAGCTGGGTGCCGCCAACGCGATCCTGGTCAAGGTCAACCAGATCGGCACGCTCACCGAGTCGCTCGAGGCCATCGAGACCGCCAAGGAGGCCGGTTACGCCTGCATCGTGAGCCACCGCTCCGGCGAGACCGAGGACTCCACGATCGCCGACCTGGTCGTGGGCGTCAACGCCGGCCAGATCAAGTCGGGCGCCCCGTGCCGCAGCGACCGTATTGCCAAGTACAACCAGCTCATCCGCATCGAGGACGAGCTCGAGGGCAGCGCGCGTTACGCCGGCAAGACCGCGTTCTACAACATTCGCTAAACGGGCGAATTTGGCGAGGGGGAGGCTGACTCGGTTCCGCCCCCGCCTTGGCTGGACGCCGCAAAGCGCTGTGGGCGCTGGGCCATATGGCTCAGCGCCTTTTTTATGTCGAGCAAAGGCTGGCGAAGGCGGTGCGCGCGCTCGTGCTATAACTAGAATACTTAGCGCAAACAAACCTCAACCGCACAAGGCGCACATGGATCAGATTTACGACAACAGGTACTATTCCGCCGGTTCGCGTGAGCCGTCGCCTCGCCGTGCGCGCACGGTGCAGCTCGGTGGGTCCGCCTGCGCCGGTGCCGACCGCTCCACGCAGCGCCCGACAAGTACCTCGCGCCCCAATGCTCAAGTGAATACTTCGGCAGATGGACCGGTGCGCCCGGCACGTTCGTCGCATGCGTCGCGTCCCTCGGCCCAGATGCACGACAGGTCGAGCAGGCCCTCGAGCCGTCTTTCGGGCTCGGACTTTATGCGCTACGCCAATGACAATGCGGTGGTCAAGGCGATCTATGACTTTACGCATGGCTCTCTGCGCCCGCTGTTTATCGGCATTGTCGTGGCGCTGGCGCTCGTGAGCCTGTATTTTCCCGTACGCGACCTGTACGTGGCTAAGCGCTCGAGCGACATCTTGGCCAAGCAGGTCGAGATTCGTCAGCAATACAATGATGAGATGAAAAAAGACACTGATAAGTGGTTCTCGGAAGAGGGCATTAAGGATTCGGCACGGGGCCTGGGCATGGCGATGCCCGGCGAGAAGAGGATTGAAGTGCTGGGCCTGGACGATGATTCGGATTCGTCGTCGAGCAAAAAGTCCTCAAACGCCAAGAATGCCAGCGAAGTGGCCAAAGAGATCGAAGAGGTCGGCAAGGACGCACCGTGGTACATCAAGACGCTCGATATGCTGTTTGGATTTAACGGCGTCGAGGGCCAGACGGTCGCGTCCAGCGGCGAGTAGGCGAGTAGCGCCCGGAGGGGAGCCCGCAATGGCAGATTGCAAACGATATAAGGTGGCCGCGATCGACCTGGGAACGGTGTCGTCGCGACTGGTGCTGGCGCAGGTCGAGGGCGGGGCGATCGTGGAATCGTCCAAGCATACCGAGATTACCGATCTGGGCGAGGGCGTCGACGCGACGGGCCGCTTTTGCGAGGCGGCTGTCGAGCGTGTGCTCGCTGCGTGTCGCATATTTGTGGATGAGGCGCGTGCCTTTGGGGCCGCGTGCGTCTGCACCACCTGCACGAGTGCCGCGCGCGATGCGTCCAACGCCGCGCTGCTGCTGGACGGCCTGCGCGGGCTGGGGCTCGAACCGCAGGTGATTCCGGGCGAGGTTGAGGCGCGCCTGACATTTTTTGGCGTGGCGCACGACTTTGCCGGTGAACGCATTATCGTCGCCGATTCGGGCGGCGGCTCCACGGAGCTCGCGACGGGCGTGTACGCACCAGAGCGTGGGGTCTTTGCGCTGGAGGGAACGCGCTCACTGGACATCGGTTGCCGTCGCGTGACGGAGCGGTTTTTCTCGACGCTGCCACCCGCACGCGGCGAGCTTGCTGCCGCTGCCTCGTGGGCAGGCGAGCAGTTCGCCGCCTATTTTGAAGGCCTGCCCAGCGACTTTGAGCGCGCCGAGCGTCTGGTCGCGGTGGGTGGCACGGTGACTACGCTGGTGGCTCTGGTCCACGAGCTGGAACCGTACGATTCGAGCTTTGTTCACCTACGCGAGCTGTCGCTGGAGCAGGTCTCGGCCGCTATCGAGCGCATGTCTGTGTTGGACGCGGAAGGCATCGCCGCGCTACCGGGTGTACAGCCCAAACGCGCGGGCGTGATCTTGGCTGGCGCCGTGGTGATCCGCGAACTCATGCGTGCCGGCGGCTACAAGACGCTCACCGTAAGCGAGAACAGCCTACTCGCCGGCATGGCCGCCACCATCAACGAGACTCTCGACGGCGCGACCCCCACCATCGGCTGGACCCCCAGCCTCAGCGCCCTCTAAATAATAAGTTGCGGTGAAATACGGACTAAAATCGCCCTTTCGGGCACCAAACAGTCCCTATTCCACCGCAACTCAACAGCCGGCACCTGGGGACAGTCCTTGTGGGGCGTCCCCACAGCGCCTATGCCAGCTTGTCGATCTGCCCAATCTCCCAAAGCGGAATATTGATGAGCGTGCCCTCGTCTCTATATGCCGCCAGGGAGCTCCTCACGCAACGCTCGAGTTTGAATTTTTCGCAGGCTACTTTCAGACTCTTCGCTTTAAGGTTCTCTGCCGCCTTGACCTCAAGCGGAAGCACGGTTCCCGCATGGTCGATGGCAAAGTCGGTTTCGGCATTGCCGGAGGTAGAGGACCAATACGCGGGAGTTTTGTCCTGGAGCAAAAGCTCCTGCGCGACGTATTGTTCGGTCAGCGAACCTTTGAACTCGGTAAAAACAGCGGATCCGTTAAGAACGATGGCCGGAGAGAGACCGGAGAGCGCTCCGAGGATGCCGGTGTCGATGCAGAACAGTTTGAAGCCCGAGAGGTCTTCGTAGCTCGAGAGCGGCGCCTTTAGAGCGGAAGCACGTGGCACCTTATGAACGATTCCGTAGTCCGTGAGCCACTGGAGGCTTTCCTCGAAATCGCGTGCGCGCGCTCCGGGACGAAGGGCGCCATAGACAAACTTCTTGTTCTCCTTTGCAAGCTGGCCGGGAAGGGATTTCCAAACCAACCTCATGCGCTCGACGATGCGGGCGGGTGCATGTTTGCCAAAATCGGATTCGTAAGCCTCGATGATTTGCTGTTGAAGCCTTCGGGCTTCGATGAAGTCGCGTGTCTCGGCGAAAGTGGAGACAACTTCGGGCATACCGCCGACAACAAGGTATTCCTTGAGCAAGTGCTCGAGCTTTTCGGTAACGTTTGCTAGAAGGTTCATGTCTGCGGCAAGGATGGCGTCGGCGAGCGGGTTGCCGTCGACGGCACGAACGAACTCAGCAAACCCCATGGGACGCATGGTGAGCTGGTCGATTTTGCCGACGGGAAATGACTCGTTTTCGCGTCGGAGCGCGAGGCCCATATAGGAACCGGCTGCTACGATGTGGTATTCGGGCGCAAGCTCGTTGAAGTACTTGAGCGAGGTGATCCCGCGTGGCGCTTCTTGGATCTCGTCGAAGATGATTAGCGTGTCTTCCGGCGTTACGGTTTGGCCACGTAGGAGTTCTATCTGGGAGATGATGCGCTTGGGGTCGAGGTTCCCATCGAACAGCGAGCGTGTGCTCGGCTCGAGCATAAAGTCAAAACGAATGACGTTTCGATACTGCTGGCTTGCGAATTCGTTAAGAAGCCAAGTCTTTCCTGTCTGGCGGGCTCCCTTAAGCAAGAGAGGTTTGCGATTCGCCCTTGATTTCCAAGCGATAAGTTCACTCATAAGCTGTCGCTGCATATTGCCTCCCAACCCTCTCGGTTAGTATAAGGCCATTTGGGTGTTTCCATCGGAAAATGTGCTAGACAACCACGTTTTTCCATCGGAAAATGTGCGAGACAACCACGTTTTTCCATCGGACAATGTGGTAGGAAACTCATTGGGTGGGCGGAAAAAGTAGTCAAAAAAGCCCCGTCCCAAATGAGCTGCTCTGCAGTTGACGGCGTCCAAAAGAAACGAGCCCGCATCCCTTGGGGACACAGGCTCGAAAGCTCCATATGGTAGGGGCGGTGGGACTCGAACCCACAATCCTTGCGGCGAGAGATTTTAAGTCTCCTGCGTATGCCAATTCCGCCACGCCCCCGTGAGACTAGAAGTCTAGCACAAGCCGTCCGTTACGCGTTGACGGCCATCGAGTGTTGGCCCGACTTCTCCAGGAACTCCTGGAACTTGGCTTCGTCGCCCTTGTTCTGGTATTGCAAGGCCAGCAGGTACTCCAGGCGGCAGCGCTTGACCGGGTCGTCGCCGGCCTCCTCGAGCATGCGCTCCAGCTCGGGAATGTCGTTGTGGCGCTTGAGGATCATCGTGTCGTACATCAGCTGACACTCGTGTGCAACCGCCTCGGCTTGACCGCCCTCAAAACCCTTGATCTCGTGCAACAGTTCCTTGGACTTTTTGCGGTCCTCCTGGCCAACGTAGTAGTTAAAGGCCTTAATCACCAAGTCGACGCGCTGCATCTTGGGGAGGTTGAGACCCAGCAGCAGGTCGAACATCTCGCTGGCGCGCTCGTGGTCCTCGCGCAGCAGATAGGAGTTCAGACGCAGGTAGTCGCGGTTGTAGCGCGGGTACAGCATGCTGGTGAGTTTGCCGTCGAGCAAACGATCGAACTCGTCCCACTGCTTGGCGGCCATCAACTGCTGCAGACGCTTGAACGTGGTGCGTTTTTTGACGCTAAAGAACACCGACACGGCGATGCAGATGATAACGACGGCGGTCCAGAGGGTGCGGGAATCGGGCATTTCAGGGTCCTTAGTCGCTCGTAAAGCGAGCGGTATGACAACACGTACTAGATGTATTATACGCAGCGAGCAAGCAAACTGGCATAAAAGCTCATCGAGGCTGAGTGCCATCGCTCGCTGCGGTACACTTACCTAAAGTAAACCATGAAGGGAGATATTACCTATGAAGAAGATCGTTTTGGCTTGCGGTGCTGGCGCTGCTACTTCCACGCTCGTTGCCCAGAAGGTCGCCACCATGCTCGACGCCAACGGTTATGCCGGCAAGTATGAGATCGTGCAGTGCGCCATCTCCGAGGCCAAGGACGCTTGCGATGAGGGTGCTGACCTGCTGATCGCCACCACCGTTGCCCCCGAGGGCCTCACCTGCCCGTACGTGAGCGGCGTGCCCTTCATGACCGGCATGAACCGCGTCGCTGCCGAGAAGGCCGTCCTTGACGTTATGGCTCAGTAGGCGCTGCCTGTATGAATGAGCAGAACGCCAATCCGGTCGAACTCTTTGGCATGCGCGTTGCCCATGTGGGCATTAACGCCACCGACCCGGCAGATGCCTTGGAGATCGCGGAGCTGTTCTCGACGATGATGGGCCTGCCCGTTATCGAGACCCCCGTTTCGTACTTTAACGATTCGTTGGTCGAGATCATGAAGCAGAACGGTCGTGGCACCAAGGGCCACATCGGCTTTGCCGTTAACGACATCGATGCAGCTGAGAAGTGGTTTGCCGAGCGCGGGCTCGAGGTCAACGAGGAGTCGCGCGTGCTGCTGCCCGACGGTGGTACCAAGCTCGTGTACTTTAAGCGCGAGTTCGCCGGTTTCGCCGTGCATCTGTGCCGCGAGTAGCGCACAAGCTGCCATAGCTAGCAAAAAGGGATAGGGCCGCGTGGCCCTATCCCTTTATTTATGCCGAGGGGCTTCCTACCGCGGCAGGCGAATCGTAAAGCGGCTGCCGACGCCCTCGACTGAGGTCACGCCAATGACACCGCCATGGCTATCGACGATCCACTTGGCAATGGCAAGCCCCAGACCCGAGCCCTGCGCGCCGGCATCGCGTGCGTTGTCGGCGCGGTAGAACCGTTCAAACGCGTGAGCTGCGGATTCCTGGTTCATGCCGATGCCCTCGTCCTCGACACTTATGTCGATCGTGCCCATGCCCGCATCGGGCGTTATGCCAAATGTGACGGTCGTTCCCGCATCCGAGTACTTGGCGGCGTTTTGCACGATCACGCGCAGAGCCTGCTTCACGAGCGCCACGTCAACGGGCGCGTCGCAGCGCGGGTCGCTGACAAGTGCAGCGTCAAAGGCCAGCCGATATGTGTGCTCGGTATCGATCATCTGCGATTCCTCGCATACCTCGTCGACCAGTGCGGCCAGGTTGGTATCCGCACGCCGCAGGACCGTGCGTCCGGCATCGCCGCGCGCCAAAAACAGCAGCTGCTCCACGAGCTCCTGCATGTGCTCGCTTTCGGCCTTGAGGGACGCGATGGATTCTGCCAGCACGTTCGGGTCGTCTTTGCCCCAGCGGTCGAGCATGTTTACGTAGCCCTGAATCACCGCGATGGGCGTGCGCAGCTCGTGGCTCGCATCGTTGACAAAGCGCATCTGCTGCAGCTTGGCCTCTTGCATCTGGCGCAGCAGGCGGTTGAGTGCGACCTCGATGCTTGCCAGGTCGGCGTCGCCGGTGGTGACGCTCGGCGAGTCGACGCTTGCGCGCTCGATGGCCTGCTCCAGCGTTTCCATCTTGCCGCCGGAGAGCTGCATGCGGCCGAGTTCGTCCACGCGCAGGGCCAGATCGTTGAGCGGCGCCATGGTGCGGCGCACGCGGCGGGCGCCGCCGAGCATGTTGAGCACGCTGATGACCTGCCAACCCACAACGACAAGGTAGAGAGGCCATAGCGCGACGAGGTCCTGCGCGAGGGGGAAGGTCTTGGTGGTACGCGCAAGCTCGACGGTATAGGTGAGCGTTGTCAGGTCCCAGCCGCGCGCAGGCGCCAGTGACATGCCGTGAACGGCGGCGCCGGGGATCCATCCTGCGGTAAACGCGCCGTCAGGTAGCGTTTGGTTGTATCCATAGACGAGGATCGCCGCCGCAATAACCAACAGCAACAGATCGAGCCAGACATAGCTCATCAGACGGCGCCACATATAGCTCCAGTTGATGGCGCGGGCGATGGAGGTGACGCGCTTGGCCTTGGCGTTACGCACGGCAGACATAGCCCACCCCGCGCACGGTCTGGATGATGCGGGCGCCGCCGGCGTCCTCGATCTTGGCGCGCAGGTGCGCGATGTGCACGTCGACGTTGTTGGTGTCGCCCACGTATTCGTAGCCCAGCGCCTCGTGCGCGATGCGCTCGCGCGTGAGCACGGTCTCGGCGTGCGCCATAAGCAGGGCGAGGACGTCGAACTCGCGGGCCGTGAGCGCGATGGGCGAGCCGCCGACCGTGACTTCGCGGCGGTCGGGGTCGAGCACAACTGATCCCACGGCGAGCATGGCGGGGGAGGGCAAGGCGGAAGCTCGAGTCGAGTCGCTGACCGGGGGTATTGCAGCGGCGTCTCCGCCCGCGCCGGCCGCCATGCCCGTCTCGGCGCCGGCGCCGGAAGCCGCCCGCACGGCCTCCGAGCGCTTCAGCGCCACGCGGATCCGTGCGAACAGCTCCTCAATCGCAAACGGCTTGGTCAGGTAATCGTCAGCACCGGCGTCGAGCCCGGCCACCTTGTCCATCACGGCGTCGCGCGCGGTGACCATGATCACCGGCACATCCTTGTGCTTGCGGATGCGCCGCAGCACCTCCATGCCGTTGAGCTGCGGCAACAGCACATCGAGCAGAATCAGATCGTAGTCGCGCTCCAGCGCCAGGTCCACGGCGGTGCGGCCGTCGGCGGCGTGCTCCACCTGGTAGCCCTCGTGCTCCAGCTCGAGCGTCACAAAGCGGGCGATTTTCTCCTCGTCCTCTACGATCAGGATCCGTGCCATGCGTGCCCCCGTCTGCGATTACTTGTCGTCGTTGAGATTTTGCTTGATGTCGTCCGCGGCATCGGCAGCGTGATTCATAAGGTTGTTGATGCTGCCGGGTACGTCGCCGTCGCTATCGATGCGGTAACGCATGCCAAAGAACAGGCCAATCAGCATCAGCCATATCGTGGCGCCCCAGGCAAACAGCGCGACGATGGGGATCAGGATGGGGATGTTGAGGATGATCGCATCGCGGCGCGTGGCGATAAACTTGGTGTCCAGGCTCAGGCGGAAGAGCTTTTTGAGGTACTCCCACACGCCGTCCATCTTCTTGGAGAAGTCGGTCTTTTCGCTCGACTTCTCGTAGGCGGCCTGCGCGGCGACCATCTCGGCTGAGGGCTCATCGACTGGCGCGGACTCGGTGGCGGCGTGCGCCGACGTGGTCTGCGTCTTGCCCTGTGACTCGAGCCAAATGATGGCGTCCAAAACGTTGCCGTCGGCGGCGTCGAGCGCGGCCTTGGCATCGGTGTAGCTCACGTTGCACTTGGTGCGGATGGTTTCAACTTTTTCGAGGTCGTCCATGACCTGTCCTTTCGTTCGATGGGCGCGACGCCGGGCGATTTGCCCGGGCGCGAGCGTTGCGTTCGGCGACCTGCGTGGCGCCGCCCCGCCCTTGGTCGAACTCTATAGTGCAGGTTATAGATTAAGCGATTCTTGAGCCAAGATTAATGTTGGATGAGTTTTTGGGTGGCGGTGGGAAAAGTATTAGACCTCGATAGCGGGGGATGTGGTGCCGGTGCTAAACGGCGTCAAAGGTTGGTCGAGCAGGCGGTTTCTCCATTGATGTCCGCACGGCATGTGACACTTACCCTGCCGCCCCGCTCTGCCGCGGCGGCATGCGTCTGAACAACGACCCTCTAAGGAGTTCGATACCGATGAGTGACAACGCAGAGCATCTCGCAAAGAAGCGCGTCAAGGACGCGGGGCCGTGCCTCGCGCTGTGCGTAGCCGGCGCAGCGGTCGCGCTGCTGGCTGTTCTGGGGCCATTCGACGTGCTCCGAAGTGCCAGTTCCCTGCACGTTTGCATGGCCCTTGCCGGCGCCATGATGACCGGCGGCGTACTCGATCTGATTTTTTGGGTGCTTGACCCGTTTGGATGGAAGAACGAGGGGTAGGTCCCAAAGGATGGAAGGGCTGGAACGGTTGGCTTAGTGATCGTGCAGAATGTGGGCTAGCGACTTACAGGGAAGTGGTGATCCGATGACGGTCTATGTGACGGGCGATATTCACGGCGGCGTCGACATGCAAAAGCTTCGCGACTGGGATCTTGGGGATGGTCTGACGAGTGACGACTATCTCATCATCGCGGGCGACTTTGGCTTTCCGTGGGATTTTTCTGCCGAGGAATGTGCCGACATCGCCTGGCTGGAGTCGCGTCCCTATACCGTGCTGTTTGTCGAGGGCAACCACGAGCGTTTCGATCACTGGGCGGAGCGCCCCATGGAGTTGTGGCACGGTGGGCTGACGCAGCGCCTGTCGGACACCTCTCCCATACGGCGCCTGACGCGCGGCGAGGTTTTTGAGCTCGACGGCTCAACGGTCTTTACCATGGGCGGCGCCACGAGCGTGGACAAGGAATACCGCATTCCGTATTCCAGCTGGTGGCCGCAGGAGCTGCCGGACGAGCGCAACTTTGAGGAGGCGCGGGCAAAGCTCGACAGCGTGGGCTGGACGGTCGACTACGTGATCACTCACACCTGCTCTACGCGCATGCTTTCGTCCACGCTTTATCCAGCGTCCGGCTGGAATTGCCCCTCCGTTGATCGGCTTACGGCATTTTTCGATGAGCTGGAAGACCGCTTGGACTACAAGCGCTGGTACTACGGGCATTTTCATCGGGATACCAACCCGGCCGAGCGTCACACCGTGCTCTACGACTGCATCGTTCGCTTGGGCGACGAACTCCAGCCCTGGGATGTTGCGTAGAGGCGGGGTGGCTGGCTACTCGACCGTTACAGTGATGTTCTCCCGATGCGCGCGGATGACGTCCCAGCTAAAGTGCTCGACCAGCTGCTCGGCGGTACGCGGCGTGGTGTCCGGCGCGATGCCTGTTTGCCCGGCGAGCCATCCCAACAGTGCCTCGGGTGTGCCAAAGCGGGTGCGGAGCTCGCCCAGGTCCAGATCGCGATTGCGCTTGGAAAGGCGGCGGCCGTCCGGTGACATGAGCAGCGGAATGTGCGCGTAGTGCGGCGTGGGCAGTCCCAGCAGATGTTGCAGATAGATTTGGCGCGGCGTGGAACCAAGCAGGTCGCATCCGCGTACGATCTCGGTGACGCCCATGGCAGCGTCGTCGACCACCACGGCCAGCTGATAGGCAAACACGCCGTCGCTGCGGCGCACCAAAAAGTCACCGCACTCGGTGGCGAGTGCTTCGCATTGGGCTCCGTACGTGCGGTCCACGAATTCGATCACGTCGCTGGCGAGGTCGTCGACGGTGGGCACGCGCAGGCGCGTGGCCGGAGCACGCAGGGCACTGCGGCGGGTGATTTCATCAGCAGAAAGACCTCTGCAGGCGCCGCGGTAGATGGGCGTGCCGTCGCTGGCGTGCGGCGCGCTCGCGGCGTGGAGTTCGGCACGCGTGCAAAAACAGGGATAGGTGAGGCCGGCGTCTTGCAGCTGGCGCAGGGCGTCCTCGTACAGATCCAGGCGATCGTGCTGGTAGTAGGGGCCTTCGTCCCACTCGAGCCCCAGCCAGGTCAGATCGTCAATCAGTTGAGCGGCAAGTTCCGGGCGCTTGCAGCGATCGTCCAGGTCCTCGATACGCAACACGATGCTGCCGCCCGGGCTGCGGGCCGAAAGCCATGCGCACAGGCAGCGGAACACGTTGCCCAAGTGCATGCGGCCCGAGGGCGACGGGGCAAAGCGGCCCACGACGGGGGTGGGCACTGCCGTTGCTGGTGCGTCCGCGGCGGGCGTTGCTATGTTGCGTGTTTTGATATCCATGCGGATGAGTATAGCGCGGGGCTTGGCAGGGAAGGCGTTGCCGCGCTCACAAGTTGGCGGCGGTGCGCATTGCGCACGGTGGGTTTGCGGCTCAAGGTCTCGATCGCTGCGTACCGACTTAGCCTCACAAACGACAGAAACCCCGGCAGCTCTTCGCAACTGCCGGGGTTTCCGCGGAAAAGGGGGACATGATCCTCGAGCGAACGGCAAAGGGGCAAACCGTTTTCGCTCAACTGCTTTATGCCCCTCGGCTGGCGGCTCAGTCAGCGCATGCCGCGCCCACACAAAGCCGCTACACCTGTGACGGAGCTGTGAAGTGGTATCTATTGCTGGCGCAGGCCATGCCAAGGGTGTCCCTAATGACTGGTCATTTAAGAACGTCCCCAATGACTGGCTGTTGGGGTGCGGGTGTGACTTTCATCCCGTTTGGCGCTCCGGTCGCCTAGATGTTCGTCATGCGTACCCGCAAACGTGGGACAATGGCGCTGTTGGTTTTACAGACAAAGGATGTGCCTATGAACACCCTCGCCGCCAAAGTCAGCCGGCAGCGCCACCTGTTTGCGCGATTCGCTTCCGTCTGCGTGCTCGTCGCGCTTGCGTTGTTGCTGCTGCCTGTCGCCGCGCACGCCGACGGCTACTCCATGACCCAGACCTATATCAGTGCCACGGTCGAGGCCGATGGATCGCTGACCGTTGTCGAGGGACGCCAGTTTGATTTCGACGACGACATCAACGGCGTGTTTTGGGAGATCAATACGGGCTCCAACCAGCAGGGCGGCACGGCGGGCGTCGACGTGCTGAGTGTCGAGGAAGAGGACACCGCGTTTAACAAAGTCGATAGCGCGAACAAGGGCGACTCTGGCGTCTACACGGTCGAGCAGACCGGTGACGGCGTAAGGATTAAGGTGTTCAGCCCTCACGAGAGCGGCGACAGCGCAATCTACTACGTGAGCTACACCATGACCGGTGCGGTTATGAACTGGGCCGATACCGCCGAGCTCTACTGGAAGTTCGTAGGTGACGGCTGGTCTGCGGATTCCGATGACGTCGAGATGGAAGTGTGCTTCGCGAATGCCGCTGCCGGGACGGCGGCCGTCAAGGGCGATAACTTCCGCGCATGGGGCCATGGTCCGCTGACGGGCGACGTGTCGCTCGATGAGGACGAACCCATGGTCACCTATACCATTCCCTGCGTGCACCAGGGCGAATTCGCCGAGGCACGCATCGCCTTCCCTAGCGACTGGGTGCCGCAGCTTGCCGCTTCGGGCGAAGAGCGCATGTCAACGATCCTGAGCGAAGAGAAGGAATGGGCCGACGAAGCTAACGCCCGCCGCGCTCACGCTCGCATGATTGCCAATGCACTTGCCGTGCTAAGTGTTGTTGCGGCGGTGGCCTTTACCGGCACAATCGTTATGCTCAAGCTGCGCAAGCGCAAGCCCAAGCCGCTTTTCCAGGACGAATATTTCCGCGATGTGCCTTCGGCCGACCATCCCGCCGTGCTTTCGGCCCTCATGAGCTGGAACGAGGTGCCCGATCAGGCATATATCGCCACGCTCATGAAGCTCACTGACGACCGTGTGATCAAGCTGGAGCAGGCGACCGTGACCAAGGCCAAGAAGGGTCTGTTGGGGCGTGAAAAAGAAGAGCAGACGTATCGCGTGACGGTGAGTGATGCGGGCTGGAAGTCGGCCAAGGGCATTGACCACATGGTGCTCAAGGTCTTCTTTGCCGGTACTAAGCCTGACGAGAACGGCGATCGCTCGCGCACGTTCGACGAGCTGCAGCACTACGTCAAGCAGCACGCTACACCCGTGGGCGACAAGCTCGAGGACTATCAGAACACCGTTAAGGGCAAGCTGGCCGATAGCGAGTACGTTGCCTCAGACGGCATTGTTGCAATGGTGTTTTGCCTGGTTCTTGGTATCCTGATTGCCTTTGTTCCCGTGGGATCCATCTTCTTTACCGATGGCGCACAGGCGAACATTACCGCCGCGGTTATCTCGGTGCCGATTGTGCTGGTGGGTATCGGCGTGGGCCTTACGTTCCGCCGCTTTACGCCGGAGGGCGCCGAGGTGGCGGCTCGCTGCAAGGCGCTCAAGCATTGGCTCGAGGATTTCACACGCCTAAAGGAAGCCGTCCCGGGCGATTTGGTGCTGTGGAACAAGCTGCTGGTGATGGGCGTTGCCCTGGGCGTTTCGAAAGAAGTGCTGCGACAGCTGGCCGAGGCCGTGCCTGCGGACCTGCGCAACAGCGACGATTTCTACGACAACTACCCCTGCTACTGGTGGTATTACCATCACTACGGCAACGAGTCTCCGCTCGATTCGTTCAACGATGTGTATCACGAGACCATCCGCGAGCTGGCTTCGAGCTCCGATAGCTCGAGCGGCGGCAGCGGCGGCGGCTTCTCTGGCGGCGGTGGTGGCGGCGTCGGCGGAGGCGGCGGCGGAACGTTCTAACGGTCGTAAATTATGGGATGGGCTTTTCTCGACAGCCGTCGGGGAAAGCCCATCCCCTTTTTACGCGCTACCTACGAAGACTGTCCCCAGCGATTAATCATTTAAGAACGTCCCCAACGACTAGGTGCGGTTGCTGCCAAGGAGTGTCCCGGGGTGCCGGCACAAAAGGAACGTCCCTAACTGCCGGGTTTAGGCTGTTAGGTCGAGTTCGTAGAGAAAGCTTTCGCGCGGCATGTCGTGACGGCGCTCTTCGCGGTTGGCGCGGTGCGTGGCCGTGCGCTTAAAGCCGTGCAGCTCGTAGAACTTCCACGAGCAGTTGGAGTCGGTGTACAGGTGCGCCCTCGTCGCTCCAAGCGAGGACAGGTGCGAGACGGCGGCATCGAGCAGAACCGTGCCAACGCCCAGGCCATGGACATCGCGATCCACGGCAAGCAGCGTGACCTCGTTGTCGTGCGGCAACGGGCTGCTCTCGAGCAGGCGGTTGTTGGTTCGGATGGTTGCGCGCACAAACGAGAGATACTCGGCGCACGCATCGGGCTCTAGCTCACGCATCTGCGATAGCAGCGCGCGTTCGGTATCCATCCAATGCTCGTTGATAGTGGCGCCGGAGCTCTGTCCCGCACGCGCGAGCGAAATGCCACGCGCCTGACCGTCGATTACGGCAACCTGTGAAAACGTCGACGACGAAAGGCAATAGGCGAGGTCGCACGCGGCCTCAAGGCGGTTGTACTCATCGTTATCCGAATTGTTATGCCAAAGCTGCTGCAGAATCAGCGCGATGGCGTCGAAGTCTTCGGTATCAAACGGTCGGTAGAGAACCCGCGAGACCATGGTGCCTCTTTCTTTTGCGGATGCATATCGAGCACAGTTCTACCACGCCATTGGCATCTAATTATGGTGCCCCTGTGTTCCATGAACTCACCGTGCCCGGTGCCGTGCCCATCCCCTCTGCTCGCAAACTTTTTCTGCATATGCGCCCGTTGCGGGGTGCATCGATGCGCTCGATGCGCTACATTAAATCAGTATTTTCAATGCCGCTGCGCGAGCGCTGCAGATCGACGTATCACCGACTCACAGAGCACGGCGGCGTACCAGACAGGAGGACTGCATGGGATCTGATGTGAAGATCGCACGCGCGTTGATCTCGGTTACCGATAAGACGGGCGTCGTCGATTTCGCACGGACGCTGGTTGACGACTTTGGCGTCGAGATCATCTCTACGGGCGGCACGGCTCGTGCCATCGAGGACGCGGGCGTTCCCGTAACCCCCATCGAGGAGTTCACGGGCTATCCCGAGATGATGGACGGCCGCGTTAAGACCCTGCACCCCAAGGTTCACGGCGCGCTGCTGGCCCGCCGCGATTCCGAGCAGCACATGCAGGAGGCGGCTCAGCACGGCATTAAGCTGATCGACCTGGTCGTCGTCAACCTGTACGAGTTCGAGAAGACCGTCGCCAACCCCGAGGTCACCTTCGCGGACGCCATCGAGCACATCGACATCGGTGGCCCCTCCATGCTGCGCTCTGCCGCCAAGAACGCCACGAGCGTTACCGTCATTTCCGACCCGGCCGACTACGACGCCGTCCTGGCCGAGATGCGCGAGACCGGCGGTTGCACCACGCTTTCCACCCGTCGTCGCCTGCAGGTGAAGGTCTACCAGACCACCGCCGCCTACGACACGGCCATCTCCCGCTGGCT
>RPYR01000093.1 GCA_008671285.1 Collinsella aerofaciens
ACATCCACGAGCGTACCGAGTTGGGTACCGCTAGTTTTATGCCGCCCATCATGGGTCAGATGATTGCCGGCGAGGTTATCCGCCAGATCAGTGGACGCGGCACCGAGCGTGTGCGCGCCGACGGCCAACGCCTGGACTAGCGGAGTGCGCCGAGATGGAGCCCCGGTTATTTGATGCACACTGCCATCTTGATTTGATGGCTCACCCGGACGCCGTTGCCGATGAGGCGACGGCACTGGGCTTGGGCCTATTTGATTGCGGCGTCGATCCACGTGACTTTTCGGCCGCAAACGAGCGCGCCCATCGCCAACCAAGCATCATCGCCGGCATTGGGCTTCACCCCTGGTGGCTTGCCGACGGTCGCTGCGGTCCTGCCGAAATCAATCTGCTTTGCGAAGTTGCAGCCCAAGAGCGCTACATCGGCGAGGTGGGACTCGACTTTTCTGCGCGCTTTGCCGGAAGCGAGCCGCTGCAAACACAGGCACTTGACCGGCTCTGCGAGGCTCTCGCGCAACATCCTCTTACCGGGCGTGTGATATCAATTCACGACGTTCGTTCGGCAGGAGCCGTACTGGACGTCCTCGAATCGCATGGACTACTCATCCCAAACCCCGACTCCCCCGCTATCATCTTCCACTGGTTTAGCGGTACTTCGGACGAACTCGTCCGCGCGCGTAATGCGGGCTGTTATTTTTCCGTCAACCAGCGCATGCTCGCCACCAAACGTGGACGCGAATACGCCCGACAGATTCCACTCGACCGTCTACTGCTCGAGACCGATGCGCCAGCCGAGCCAAACACAGAAACAAGCGCACAGTCGCTCATCAGATCGCTCACAAGGACCTCGATGCGCATTGCCTCGCTCAAAAACTGCGATGCAAAGCGCATTGAGTCGGCAGTTTTAGCAAATGCGCGCTCTGTATTTGACCTTCGCTAACCCCTGTGGGCAAAAAATGTCAAATATGAGTACTGTTGCAAATCCAGTAACATTATTTTACGGCAAAATAGTGCCTTGATAATGTACAGCCATCCATTATCAAGGCACTTTAAGGTGGTTAAAGTCATTTTTAGCAGGTTTTAATCGCTCGCAGACACCCAACTAGGCCCTCAAAAGCTTAATTTCGCTGTTACTAAATTAGTGACAGTACTCATATTTAGCATTTTTTGTCCATGGAGTCCCAGGGAGGCGACAATTCGACTCCCCGGGACTGCTCACCTATTCGGAAATCGGCACTCCATGGCCCCAGGAGCCTTCCATGCCGCACACGGTCGAGGCAAACCCGGCAGCAAAGTCGAGTGCGCGCTCGATGGCCTCGGCACCATCCTCGCCACGCTTGGCGGAATCGAGATAACACATCAGGAACGAAGCCAGGAACGAGTCGCCCGCACCCATGGTGTCCTTCAAATCCGTTACCGGTTTAGCCAGTTGGCGGTAATAACGATCGCCATCATAGGCAATGCAGCCCTCAGCGCCAGCCGTTGCCGATACGAAACGCGGACCTAGACCCCTCACCCATGCCAGACGCTCGCGAATCTCATCCTCGCTCGCGGCGTCTGCCGCGCTAAAGAATGCGAAGTCAACGTAGGGAGCAATCTGCTCGTAGTACTCGTCGGTCGAATCGTCCGAGAAGTCAAACGAAACCGTGATGCCCGCGGCCTTCAACTTGGGAAGTTCGCGCTCGGTAAAGCAATAGTTGCCCGAGTGGACTACGTCGAACTGCTTCATGTACGCAAGGTCAAAGCGATCGAGCACATAGCGAGTATCACCACGGATGCCACCCTCATTGGAGCCAAGGAAAACACGGTCGCCGTTAACGACGGTCACGCGCGCAGCACCATTCTCACCGATGAGCTGCTTGCATTTGGCTAGTTCAACGTCCTCATCCTCAAGACTCGCAATCACGTGCTCGGCAGCAGCGTCATTACCAAAGATGCCCATATACGCGGAGCGCGCGGCTCCGCATTTCTTGGCATACACGGCAAAGTTCACCGCATTGCCACCCGGATACATCGTGCGAATATGCTCGTAGCGGTCGACGACGTTGTCGCCAAACCCCAGTGCGCTCACGTTAAATGCCATAGCGCGCCCCTCTCTTATGCCAGCGGAACCACTGTTGTGACAACAATGCCGCCCAGAATCTACGCGAGTTCCAGCAGGTCCGGCAGCTGGTCGATAATCTTGTCCGCGGCATCCTGGCTAAAGCCAAAGCGCTCCTCGCGCTTGGCAATGACCGTCAGGCCGGCTCGCTTACCCGCGGTAATGCCCGGAACGGAATCCTCAACGCAGCAGCAGCGATTCGCGGGCAGCCCCAGCAGGTCCAGCGCATGTAGGTAGATGTCGGGCTCGGGCTTGCTCTCCTTAAACTGCTCGCCGCTCACCACATACTCAAAGGCATCAGACAGCCCGCATGCGTTGAGCACTTCCTCGATGCTAACCATGGGAGACGAGCTGGCAAGCGCCACGCGAACGCCACGGCGCGGCAGCTCTCGAATCGTATCCACGGCGCCTGGGTTAATCAAAGCCTGATAGTCACGCGGACGCTTATGCGCCCACTCGTCCCAACGGGCCAACGCCTCCTCGCCAGTGAAGTGTCCCTTACCGGCGCGCTCAAACCAATCGACCAGCATATGCAGGAAGAACTGATGCGAGGTACCGACCTGCCCATTCAACTCCTCTTGAGTCAGATTAAGCCCAAGCTCCTTGGCAAACGCGGCAGTCTCGCCCAAGTAGTAATACTCGGTATCGACAATGACGCCGTCCATGTCAAAGATAACGGCGTCGAACGGAAATGCGGACACGGCACCCTCCCTAACAAAAGGACGCCCGCAAGCAGGCGCCCGAGCCATGCATTAATCGGCGATTCTAACCCAGCAGCTTATCCAGCGTCACCGCAATGCCATCTTCGTTGTTATCGGCGGTCACCATCTGGGCTACAGCCTTAACCTCTTCGACGGCGTTACCCATGGCAACACCGGTGCCGGCCCACTCAATCATGGACTTGTCGTTCTGGCCGTCGCCAAACGATACGACCTCACTGGCATCGATGCCGAGCTTGGGCAGGGCGCTCTCGAGTGCGCGGGCCTTGTCGATACCGGGCGCCGTGTACTCAAAGTACCAGTCGGCCGTAAACATGCCCGAAAGCGTCTGCTTAAAGGGCGCATACATCTCCTCGTAATGCGCCTGCAGGTAGGCCGGATCGCCCGCCGTCAGCAGCTTGTCCACGGGATAAGCATCAGCGACCTCATGCAGGCTCTCCACCTCGCGAATCTTAAGATCGCACGCGTCGCGCTCATACTTGACGATATTCTTCTGCGAGCCGTCAGGCAGCGTGATCATGCAATGGTACGAGTCCTCGACGTGCAAATCGCGACCGAGCGAAATCATAGGGATCACGTCAAAATTACGCAGGTGATCAATCAGGCGATGCAATTCGTCGGCAGGCATAGCCTGATCGAACAGCACCTCGTCGGTCTGGGCATCGACGACGTGTGCGCCGTTAAAGGCCACCAGCAGACCGTCATGGTTTTGAAGGTCGAGCTCTTGCGCCAAGGCGTGCAGCCCCCATGCGGGACGGCCCGAAGCCAAAATGAGCTTAATGCCCGACTCCTGCGCCGCGAGCAGCTTCTCGCGCGTACGCGGGCTAATCACTTTCTGATCGTTGGTGAGCGTACCGTCGATATCCATCGCGATGGCTTTGATTGCCATATATGCCTCCCTGTCATTGAACAGCCTTGTCTGAGCCATCATACAGAACACCCATCGCGACTCCGTTTACAACGGGCAAAAAGTCATATTGTCTCGAACATGAACAGCGTGTGGTCGTGAAGCTTTATCGCTCAGGTCAAATACGTCTGCCAGCGACGCTCATCCGTCGGTGCGCCCTCGACGATCGCGATGCCCGCCGATGCACCTAACGCGCTGGCGCCGGCCTCGATGAATGCGCAGGCCTCTTCGTAATTATGGATACCGCCCGCCGCCTTGATTGCCACGGCATCGCCGAGCACCTCGTGCATCAGCCGCACGTCCTCGAGCTTAGCACCGCCAAAGCTTCTGCCGGTCGATGTCTTAAGGAATCCCGGCTTGGCCTCCAGCGCGATCTCGCATACACGGCGCTTGGCGGCGTCGTCGCCGTCCAGCTTGCACATCTCGACGATTACCTTGTCAGTGATGCCATGCGCGCGACAAAAATCAGCAATGGTAGTCATCTCGCGCTCGATGGCATCAAAATCGCGGTTCTCGATCGACCTCTGATTCAAAACGTAGTCAATCTCGGTAAAGCCACACGCAGCGTATTCCTCAAACCTCGCAAGCTTCTCCTCGAGCGCCATAGTGCCCTGGGGAAAGTCGATAGCGCCGGCAAGGATAATGTCAGAGTCCTCGAGCATGGCGCGGCCCGTCTCGTACTCCTGCAGGTTCGCAAATACGCAGCGAAAGTCGTACTTTAACGCCTTCTCGACATATTGCTCAAACGTGTCCTCGGGGGCATCGATATAGTCGATGTATTTGTTGATGGGTTTGGCAAGCGTCATGCTGGGCCTCCTTGTTCAGGACTGACAACCGATTCGTGGTTTCACGCGAAAAACCACGTTCAATGTACGCCCGGCATGCAAGGACAGCGTCCGCATTCCGACAAGTGGTATGAAATTAGCTTTAAACGTATATTTACAGACAGCGAATGGCACCGCACGCGGATGCCGACAGCAAGACATCCCCCTCCTCAATACACCCTCATGCCCCTTTACTGTTTGCGACCAGAAATGATGAGCTGCACAACGTCGTTAGCGGTCGAATTCGACCTCTGACGACGTCACGCGACCCATCGTATCTGGCCGACAACAGAAAAGGGGCCCGTATCCCAACGGATACGGGCCCCTTTCGGCCATGACCTATCTCAGCAGCAAAGACCACTTGCGGTGAGCGCGGTAGAACTCGATCGCACCATCTTATCCGAGCCGGGGCACGTTCGCATAGCGTGGCGCGTGACGGTTGCAAAACCACCCCATTTGAAACAAAGGCAAAAAAGTACTTGCAAAGACGCGTTCCGACATATAAGTTGATAAAAGACCGCCGTTGCGGTTTTAAGTAGATCGAGCATATGAAGTTTCAGTTTTTAGCGTGTAAGAGAAAGAAGATCGGCAAAGTACAGCCCCAAACGCAATGACAACTTAATGAGGTAACTGCCACATGTGAGGCACCCGGGGCATTGCTGTCTCGATTTTGAGCACGATGCCTTCCGCCTTGCATGGGCCGTTCCATCCCGCCCCTGCAGCAACTGCCTCACGGGCTCATTGAAAACCGCATAGCACCCCAACGTCAGCACATCACCCACGGCAAGCACATCACTCACGACAACCAACACATCAACAAACAGCACGAACATCAACCGATTGGAGAAGCTATGACAAACCACCACGCTGAAGACGGCGATAAGAAAAGCATTCTGGATGCCCGAATTGAGCGAGCATATGCAAACGAATATGACGCCGCCTTTGCCGCCGCGACCATCAAGAACTACGCGTCGCTGCCGCTCACGACGATCTTGGCCGACCACCCTCAACTGCTGAAGCGCTGCACAAAGATCATGGGCGACCCCGACATTCGCAAGCTGACAGACCCCTATGCCCCAAAACGCGACAACGATTCGTGCGTTCTTACCGTAGGCTGCCTAGCCCATATGCTTACGGCGCTCGACACGAAACTCAAGCTCGAATGGGAACCCGACGAGCGTCATGAACTCGAAAGCAAGCGGAACACCCTGCGCACCGCACTGTTCCTTCCGCTGGACGGCCTCAAGCGCTGCAACGTCGAGCTCAATACACAGGCGCGGCAAAAGCCCGGGACCACGGGGCAGAAAACTCCAAGACCCCATGCGGCCATCGTCGACCGCAACCGATATAACCGCATGACCGCGCACTTTTCCGCCGAGGGAGCAGCCATAAGGACGCTGATCGATCTGCTGTGCCTCCTGAGCATCAACGAGCTATTTGAGGGCTATCTCGCCCTTGTTCCCGCGACGGCACCCAAGTCGGTAGCAAAGATCATCGAGACCTGCAGACGCCAGTTTGAGCGCCATCGCAATGGCAGCGAGATGAACGCCAGCATCGCGCAGTACTACGCGGCTCATTACAAAAATGACGGATGTGCCCCTGTCGAGCATCAGCTGCGGCTCGCCTACACCACGCCCGTCGCAACGCTCCATCGCTTTGGAGCCCTTGGCGCTTGCGAGCCGCACGAACAGGCAGCCTGCCCCACAGCCGAGCTCGATCTCAGGCTCGGACGAACCCTGTAGCCCGCCAGCCCCTCCGCGGGCAACAATCCTATTCCACAACACAACCAACAGAAAGGAGTCCTCATGGACACCAATCATTCCCCCATCATCAGCCCCCTCACCATGCGTGAATCCGCCCGAGGTATCACGCTTACCAGCATTTACGATGAGATGCTCGCCCGTCACGAGCTCTCCGTCATGGGAAACATCGAAACCCCGATGGCTCACGACCTATGCCAGCAGATTCGCCTGCTCGATGCCACCGACCCCAGCCGCCCCATCACCATATTTGTCGCCAGCGCCGGCGGAAGCGTGCGATCGGGTCTTGCGATCTATGACGCCATGCGCCTCGCATCGTGCCCCATCCGCACCGTCTGCCTGGAATTCGCCGCGTCCATGGGCGCCGTGATCTTTATGGGCGGCGACGATCGCCGTATGGCGCCCCATGCAGAGCTCATGATTCACGACCCGCTGATCCCCCAGGGGGCAGGCGGCTCGGCACTTGCGCTGCAGGAAACCAGCCGGCGTCTCATGCAGACCCGCAAGACCCTCACGCAAATCCTCTCGGACCGCAGCGGCCTCACGCCCAAGCGCATCCAGTCCCTCACTGCAAAAGACACCTACCTTTCGGCCGAGCGCGCCGTCGAGCTCGGCTTTGCCCACGAAATCCTCTCGACCACCAAGGAGGTCGCCCATGTCTAACCTCGCCAGCCGCCTCGCCGCATCTGAGTCCGCATCGTCCACCATCCTCGCCAAGGATCGAACGCTTTCCTGCGACACCCGCCAAACGGGACTCAACAACAACGCACTTGTGATCGGCCCCTCGGGAGCCGGCAAGACCCGAAACGTCCTCAAGCCCAACCTGCTGCAAATGAACGCAAGCTACATCGTGCTCGACACCAAAGGCATGCTCTGTCGCGAAGTGGGACCCGTACTGGCAGCCCACGGTTACCGCGTGCAATGTCTCAACTTCGCCGACCTCAACACCGTCCCGGCCCTTGCGCCCGGCATCGAGCGCTGCGGCTACAACCCCCTGAGGCACATTCGCCGCAAGGCGAACGGCAGGCCCAACCAGCAGGACATCCTCTCGGTGGCAAAGGCCATCTGCCCCATCGAGGACAACAACCAGCCTTTTTGGGATCATGCGGCGGCAAACCTGCTGTCGTGTCTTATCGTCTACGTCACCGAACAGCTACCCGCCGACGAGCAGACGATCAGCTCGGTCATCAAGCTGATCGAGCACCTGCAGGACGGTGCCACGGGTCGATTGTTTGACGACCTGATCACGACCGACCCCCAAAGCTATGCCCTTTCGCTATGGCGGCGCTACGCCATTACGCAAAATGCCGAGCGCATGCACGCGAGCATCGTCGGCATCCTTGCCGAAAAGGTCATGTGTCTGGGATTCGACGGTGCGGCACAGCTCTATCGTGAGTGCCATCAGGTGGACTTCGCTTCCATGGGACACACCCCCTGCGCCCTGTTTGTAACCGTAAGCGATATTGACCGCAATCTCGATCCGCTGACCGGCCTCTTTATTTCGCAGGCGTTTATGGGCCTCATTCGTGAGGCCGATAGGCAGCCCGACGGCAGCCTGCCCATGCCCGTGCGCTTTATGCTCGATGACTTCGCAAATCTGCAGATCCCCCAGATCGACAACGTGCTCTCGATTATCCGAAGCCGCAACATCTGGGCAACGCTGCTGCTGCAGTCGACCAACCAACTCGATGCGTTCTATGGCGAGGCGCGCGCTCGCTCCATCATGGGCAACTGCGACACGCATCTGGTGCTGGCATTCCAGGATCCAGAGAGTGCCCGGGTGTTTTCCGACCGCGCCGACGCGCTGCCCAGCACGCTCATGGCGACGCCGATCGATCGCTCGTGGCTCTTTGTACGCGGTCGCACTCCCGAACAGGTCGAGCGCTTTAGGCTCGAAGACCATCCGCTCTACGGGGAGCTGCCCGAGGCGCAGCGAGGCCATGCGGAGGCCGAGATCTAGGCGCAGGGTTCTCGCAGCGCGCGGCGCCCCGGCGATGTTCCACAAAGGCCGTGCGCCCCGGGACCACGGCAAAGCAAAAGGGCCCGCATCCGATAGGATACGGGCCCCTGACTATAAGGCGCGATGCGTTAACAGCAGCGACTACTTGCGGTGAGCGCGGTAGAACTCGATGAGCGCCTGGGTCGAAGCGTCCTGCTCGGCCTTGGCGGCGTCGTCGTGGAAGGCCGGGGTGATCTGCTTGGCAAGCTGCTTGCCCAGCTCGACGCCCCACTGGTCGTAGGAGTCGATGCCCCAGACCGTGCCCTCGACAAACGTGATGTGCTCGTACAGGGCGATAAGCTCGCCGAGCGCGAACGGGGTCAACGTGTCGCCGAAGATCGAGGTCGTCGGACGGTTGCCCTCAAAGCAGCGGGCCGGGACGATCTGCTCGGGCGTGCCCTCGGCGCGCACCTCATCGGCCGTCTTACCAAAAGCGAGCGCCTTGGTCTGGGCCAGGAAGTTGCCCAGGAACAGCTCATGCACGTCCTGACCGCTATCGGTCGCAGGGTTGGCAGTGTTGGCGAAGGCGATGAAGTCGGCCGGAACCACCACAGTGCCCTGGTGCAGCAGCTGGTAGAAGGCGTGCTGACCGTTGGTGCCGGGCTCGCCCCAGAAGATCTCACCGGTATCGGAGGTTACGGCGCTGCCGTCCCAGCGGACGTGCTTGCCGTTAGACTCCATGGTGAGCTGCTGCAGGTAAGCCGGGAAGCGGTGCAGATACTGGCAGTACGGAAGCACGGCGTGGCTCTTGGAACCGAAGAAGTTGACGTACCAGACGTTGAGCAGACCCATCAGCGCGACGGCATTGTTCTCGAGCGGCGTATTGCAGAAGTACTCGTCGATGGCGTGGAAGCCCTCGAGGAACTGCTGGAAACGCTCGGGGCCGAGCACGACGATCAGCGACAGGCCCACGGCGGAGTCGACGGAGTAGCGGCCGCCGACCCAATTCCAGAAACCAAAGGCGTTAGCGGGGTCGATGCCGAAGGCCTCGACCTTCTCGAGTGCGGTGGAAACGGCGACGAAGTGCTTTGCCACGGCCTCGGCGTTCTGCTCATCGGAGCCATCGATGGCGCCCTGAGCCTTGAGCTGCTCGAGCATCCAGGTCTTGACCTCGCGGGCGTTGGTGAGGGTCTCGAGCGTGGTGAAGGTCTTGGAGACGATGATCACGAGCGTGGTCTCGGGATCCAGACCCTTGAGCTTCTCGGCCTGGTCGTTGGGATCGATGTTGGAGATATAGCGGCAGTCGATACCGGCGTCGGCGTAGGGACGCAGGGCCTCGTAGGCCATGACCGGGCCCAGGTCGGAGCCACCGATGCCGATGGACACCAGGTGCTCGATCTTTTTGCCGGTAACACCCTTCCACTCACCGGAGCGCACGCGCTCGGCGAAGGCATACATGCGGTCGAGGACCTCGTGCACGTCGGCGACGACATCCTGGCCGTCAACGATGAGCTGGCCCTTCTCGCTTGCCGGGCGGCGCAGCGCGGTGTGCAGGACGGCGCGGTCCTCGGTGGTGTTGATGTGCTCGCCGGAGAACATGGCGTCGCGGCGCTCCTCGAGCTTCACCTCGCGGGCAAGATCGCACAGCAGCTTGACGGTCTCATCGGTCACAAGGTTCTTGGACAGATCGAAGTGCAGGTCACCAGCGTCAAAGCTCAGCTTGTTCACGCGCTCGGCATCGGCGGCGAACCAGGCCTTGAGGTCGATACCTTCGGCCTCGAGCTTCTCCTGATGAGCCTCGAGCGCCTTCCAAGCGGCAGTCGACGTAGCATCGATAGGTGCGGCAACAGTTGCCATAAAGTCCTCCTCAGCATACGGGCGCACGCCTCCATGCGCCCGGACATTCAGATGCCACTATTCTAGCGCAGGTCAAGACTACAATCAGCGAGCGTTGCCAATCGGCCCCCCAAACGGCAACCGACCAAAAAGGGACAGGTTTATTTTGGCAGGTCAAACGCTTTACCAACCAAAAATAACCCGTCCCTTTATGGCAAATATCAGGCCGCGGCGCAGACGCTACCGAGCAACTCGCGCAGAGGAGACCCGATGCCCTCCAGCAGTTCGGGCGCGATAATGGCAAAAACGGGAACCTCGCCGGTGCCCACGACAGCAGGTACCTTGCCCTCCGAGACAATACATCCATAAGGGACAAAACCGTCTTCGCCGGCATCGAGCACCGCCATGCGACGCGCGAGTTCGCGCGCAAAGCCGGCGGTATCGGCATCGCCGATCGCCAGGACAAAGTCCACGCCTTCGTCGGTCGCCAGGGCCACGGCTTCGTCGATCAGCTCGTCTCCCCCGTCGCCCTCAACCGAGCCGCAGCGGAAAAGTACACGCTCGAGTAGGGCTCGATCAAGCGAGCCAAGTGCCGCCGAGACAAGCTCATCGCGCGTATGCTTGTCACCGCCCAGCACGACCAGCGCCTTGGTGCCACCGTAGTGAGCGACCAGTCGTCCACACCAGCGAGCCACGTCTCCATCCGCAACAAGGCGCGTCGGCATACCAAACCCATAGTTGACCATCGTATCCACAACCCTTCCGTGCATGTAGGTGGCACCAATCGTTAGGCTCATGCTACGAAGCGAGGTTTTCCGAGCTGTTTCGCACTCTTTAGAGCTGCGTTAAAACCCGATGCAGCCGCACGGCCATACCTACCAAAACAAACCAGTCCCTTTTTGGCAGGTTTTGACGATGTCCGGACGAGCGGGTATTATCGAACATGCATTCGATAAGAACATGTGTTTGATGGGAGGCTCGGATGGCACACGAGCAGCACACCTACATCTGCATCGACCTCAAGACGTTTTATGCCAGCGTCGAGTGCGTCGATCGTGGGCTCGACCCGCTCACTACGTGCCTGGTCGTTGCCGACGAATCGCGCGGGCGCACGACCATCTGCCTCGCCATCACACAGGCCATGAAGGACCTCGGGATACACAACCGCTGCCGTCTGTTCGAGATTCCCGACGGTATCGACTACATCAAGGCCGTACCGCGCATGCAGCACTACATGGAGGTGTCGGCGCAGATCTACGGTATCTACCTGGAATACGTCAGCCCACAGGACGTTCACGTCTATTCCATCGACGAATGCTTTATCGACGTGACGCCCTATCTGGACCTCTACCATACCGACGCTGAAGGCTTCGCCTGTATGCTGCGTGACGAGGTCTTGGGGCGCACCGGCATCACGGCGACGGTCGGCATCGGCCCCAACCTATTCCAGGCCAAGGTAGCGCTCGACATTACTGCCAAGCACGTACCCAGCCGCATCGGTATACTCGACGACGAGACCTTTCGCAAGGAGATCTGGCCTCACCGCCCCATCACCGACATCTGGGGCATCGGGCCCGGCGTGGCAGCACGACTCGAAAAATACGGCGTCTACGATTTGATGGGCGTCGCGGCGCTCGACGAAAACCTGCTTTACGACGAGCTCGGCGTCAATGCCGAATATCTCATCGACCACGCCTTTGGGCGCGAGCCGACAACTATCGCCGATATTCAGGCCTATCGCCCGCAGGCAACCTCAACAACCACGGGACAAGTGCTATCGAAAGGCTATGCCTATGAGCAGGCCTACACCGTCTTGCGCGAGATGGTCGACAACGCCGTGCTGGACTTGATCGATAAGCACGTGGTGTGCGACAGCATCTCGCTCTTTGTGGGTTATGCGAGCGAACAGGCCGACATACGCCGCCTCGACGCCAGCGGTACTGCGCAATATGTGGACGGATGCGGACACCTACGCTCGAGCACGTCGAGTATCGAACCCACCGCAACCGCCGGCCCCGAGCTCGCGCCCCGTGCGCCCAAGCCCGTCCAGCGCGATGACGAACGACGCCGCCTGGTGCGCGAGGCACAGGCAATCGATGGCATCTTTGTGGGAGAGCATGGCGGCAAACCGCGCGGTGGCTATGCCGCACTCTTTGCGCACTCCAACGCCTCGCGAAAGCTGCCCGAGCGCACCAATTCGTTTAAGAAGATCATGGGCTATTTCGATGAACTCTGGGCGCAGACTGTCGATCCCAAGCGACCGGTCAAGCGTATCAATCTAGGCTTTGGCAATCTGGTGCCCGAAGAATTTGCCACCATCGATCTGTTTAGCGATATCGAGGCGGATGAGCGCGAGCGCGACTTGGCGCGCGCCGTGTTGGCCGTGAAGGGCAAGTACGGCAAGAACGCGCTCGTTAAGGGACTGAGCTTTACCGCCGGCGCCACTGCACGCGAACGCAACGATCAGGTAGGAGGACATCGTGCCTAAGTCCCAACAACAGCCGATGCGGCCACCGACACCTTTTGAACGCTTAGCGGACCCCGAGGGAAGACGTCGCTCCGCCGACCCAAAGCTCACCGCCAACGGCGCCGTCCGTGCCGGCCGTGCCGCGCAGTTTATGCCCTTTGCCGCCCTCACGGGATACTACGAGCTCGTGCGTAAACAAGAGATCACCGCCGAGCCAAAATGCGAACTCACAGAAGAAAAAGCCCTCGAGCTTTCGCAAAAGCTCGAGGGCCTCAAACGCGGCGACCTAGTGCGCGTCACCTATTACGATACATACGGCTATCGTAGCCGCACCGGCATTCTCGACGAAGTGCTACCCGCGTTCAAGCTGCTCAAACTCAGGGATATCGCCATCGACTTCGACGATATCCAAAACATCGAGCTGCGCGGACGCGCCTAGCGACAAGAACGCTTGCGCAAGACGAGGGCAATGCCAAGCACTGCGGCAGCTGCAACCAGCAATCCCAAGACCAGCGTGAGGGTCGAGTCGCCAGCGTGAGGCAGCGAGCCGTCCTTCGGAGTCTTCTTAGTGGCCGTCGTGACGGTGGTCGTGGTGATGCTCGACTGGTCGTTGCCGCCCGTCTGGCTGCCACCAGGCTGATCGCCGCCACCCGGCTGCGAAGGATTGGTGGGTTCCGTCGGATCCGGAGTACCGGGATCAATCGGATTCTCAGAATTCTCCTTGCGCTGGATCCAAACCTGGCAGCCATTGAACGGGGTGGCGGTACCGAGGCACAGACCCTGGTTGGTCACCGCAAAGGTGCGCAGACCATGGTTATACGGATCGTTAAAGCCATTGGTCGTCAGCGTCGTAAAGTTCACGCCGTCCTCGGTCACATACATATCAAAGCCGCGCTCGGCATCGCGAAGGTAATACATGCACGTAAGCACGCTCTTCAACTTCTTGAGGTTCTCCGCACTCAGCAGCTTATCGAGCGCATCCTGAATATCACCCGGCAGCTCGGTGCCATAGGCATCCTCGTACTGCTGCTTCAGGCTCTCATAGCTATCGAGCATGTCCTGATACTGGTCGGCAAAGGACTTGAAGTACGCGATCTCGCCATCGATCTTCTGGACATAAGCGGCATCGTCCTCAACGTCCTGGGACATCGTCGCGGCCTGATCGCAAAGGTCGCCCGCGGCATCCTCCAGCGCATCGCTCAGATCGCCAACGCCCTTAGCAACCTCGGTCTTCTCGTCATCGACCTCGACGGCCTCAGCCTTCTCGTCATCGACCTCGACGGCCTCGTTTGAATCATCGTCCGCAAGCGTGTTCACGGGAACGATGGGGTCGTCAGGCGATTTCTTGTCGAGCAGGTGATCGAGCAGGTCCCTAAGGCGCTGAACCTGAGAGTTCCACTCCTCGGGCGTCATATCGATAATGTCGCCATTGGAGAACTGGCCGATCGGCTCGAGCAGGCTCGCGGTATCAAAGGTACCGATATACAGCGTGCCGTCGAACTTCTGCCTGCGCCAAATGTACTGGTTCTCGTTTCGGCCAAAGCCCGAAGCCAGGCCGGAAAGAGGGCCGTTGCCATTCTTCTCGGAGAACATCTCGGTGGGATCGCCAACGACGAGCTCCATGTTCTCGTTCTTGTCCATGCGATAGATGTTGACCGACTGCTCAAGATTGGCATTCACAAACGAGCAGTCAACGCCGCCCATGCCGCTCTTGCCGCCCTCTTCGGTGTTGGACTTGTTGAACAGGATGCGCTCGAGAGCAATCTCCTCGTCGTTGTATTCACCGATATAGAGGTAG
>RPYR01000133.1 GCA_008671285.1 Collinsella aerofaciens
AAGGTGTTCGCTGACGGTGCAAACCTCGAGGGCATGCTCGACATGTACGAGAACGGCAACGTTCAGGGTTTCACGACCAACCCGTCCCTTATGAAGAAGGGCGGCGTGACGGATTACCGCGCGTTTGCCAAGGAGGTCCTGACTCACATCACCGATGTGTCCGTCTCGTTTGAGGTCTTTGCCGACGACGTCGAGACCATGGAGGTCGAGGCCCGCGAGATCGCTACCTGGGCCGACAACGTCTATGTCAAGATTCCGTGCGTGACCACCAAGGGCGAGTCCACCGCCGAGCTGGTCCGCAAGCTTTCGGCCGACGGCATCAAGGTCAACGTCACCACCATCTTTACGCCCGAGCAGGTCGACGAGATGGTCGAGGCCGTTGACGCCGAGACGCCGTCCATCATCTCGCTCTTTGCCGGCCGTATCGCCGATACCGGCGTCGATCCCATTCCGTTTATAACGGAGTCGGTCAAGAAGGCTGCCGCCAAGCCCAGCTGCGAGGTCCTGTGGGCGTCCACACGCGAGCTCATCAACATTTACCAGGCCGAGGCCTGCGGTTGCCAAATCATCACGGTGCCCAACAGCATCCTGGCCAAGCGCAAGAACATCGGCCGTGATCCGTACGAGGTCTCGCTCGACACCGTCCGCGGCTTTGCCAAGGATATCGCCTCGCTCGGCTTCCATATCCTGCCGTAACGCGAACACTGGCTGCGCCGAGGGTTGTTCGCCCCGGCCTTTCCTTTCCCTATCGCTCACGCGCTTCGCGAGGGTCGCGCTAGGCAAAGGAAAGGCCGGGGCTGCCGACACGAACTTGCCAGTAGGTTGGTAATCGGCTTTCATATCCTGCCGTGGACAAAGGTACCCCCGCCTGCGACGTGCAAAATTGAGAGTATTCAGCAAGGTAAAGGTTTTTACCAGCTGGTTGAAGCACGGAACAGCCCCCGTTTTGGCTCTGACGACGCTAAAACGGGGGCTGTTTTTTGCTTTTCGTCTCTGAGAGGCATCCGGAGCGGTGGAATTTGCAGAATACTCGCTATTTTGCACGTCGCTGCAGGGGGTACCCTTGCTTTGGCGGTTTACTTCCCCTGCACCATGGTGAGTGAGATCTTCTTGCGGTCGCGGTCGACTTTCTCTACCCACACCTTGACCGTGTCGCCGACGCGCACCACGTCGCTCGGGTGTTTGACGAAGCGGTTGGCGAGCTTGGAGATGTGCACGAGGCCGTCCTGGTGCACACCCACGTCGACGAAGGCGCCAAAGTCGACGACGTTGCGCACCGTGCCCTTGAGTTCCATGCCGGGCTCCAGGTCGTCGATGGAAAGTGCCGAGCGGCTAAAGACCACCTCGGGCGCGTCGTCGCGCGGGTCGCGACCGGGCTTCTTGAGCTCGTTGACGATGTCGATGAGCGTGAGGGTGCCGCAGTCCAGGTCGCTTGCCAGCGCCGAGATGCTGCCCAGACGGCGCTCAATGTCGGGCACGCCGCCACGGCTGAGCTCGCTGGCTTTAACGCCTGCGCGCTCCAGGACGGACGTGGCCACCTCGTAGCTTTCGGGGTGGACGCTCGTCGCGTCGAGCGGGTTCTTGCCACCGCTGATGCGCAGGAAGCCCGCGGCGTTGAGATATGCCTTGGGCCCCAGTTTGGGGACCTTCTTAAGCTGGCGGCGATCGGTAAAGGCGCCGTTTTCCTCGCGGTAGGCCACGATGTTCTTGGCTACGCTCGGCGTAATGCCCGAAACGTATCCCAGCAGGCTCGCACTCGCGGTGTTCACGTCGACGCCCACGCGGTTGACGACGTCCTCCACCACGTGGCCCAGGGTGTGCGAGAGCTCAGCCTGGTCAAGGTCGTGCTGGTACTGGCCCACGCCGATGGACTGGGGCGGAATCTTGACGAGCTCTGCCAGCGGGTCCTGCAGGCGGCGGCCCAGGCTCATGGCGCCGCGCACGGTGACGTCCAGGTCGGGATACTCCTGGCTCGCGAGCTCGGAAGCGGAGTACACCGACGCGCCGGCCTCGTTGACGATGGTGTAGCGAAGGCTGGGCGCCTGCTCGGCAATGAACTCCGAGACGACTTCCTCGGTCTCGCGGCTGGCGGTGCCGTTGCCGATGACGATGGTGTTGACGCTGTCCTTCTTGACGAGGCGGGCGAGCTCGCGCTTGGTGCCGGCGACGTCGTGGCGCGGCTTGGTGGGATAGACCACGCCGTGGTCGAGCAGCTTGCCGGTCTCGTCCATGACGGCGACCTTGCAGCCGGTGCGGTAGCCCGGATCGAGCGCGAGCACGCGGGCGCCGCGCACGGGGCGTGCCGAGAGCAAGCCTTCGAGATTCTTGGCAAAGACGTTGATGGCCTCGGTCTGGGCGCGAACGGTGAGTTTGGCGCGGGCCTCGCGCTCCAGCGAGGGGGCCATGAGGCGCTTGTAGCCGTCGGCGATAGCGGCGTCAAAGACGGGCGCGAACACGCCTTGGCGGCGGGGCCAACGGCTGCCGAGGCGCGCCGTGGCGACAGCACCGTCGACGTTCACGTGCACGCGGAGTTTGCCCTCGCGCTCACCGCGGTCGATAGCCAGCACGCGGTGGTTGGGTATACGGCGCAGCGGCTCGTCAAAGTTGTAGTAGGGCTCGTAGGGAGTCTTTTCGGCGGGGTCGGTGGCCTCGACGACGATGTCGGCGGTGTTTTGCGTAAAGGCGCGCAGGTCGGCGACGTTCTCGGGATCTTCGGCTACCGTCTCGGCCACGATGTCGGCGGCGCCGGCGAGCGCCTTCTCGGGCGTGTCGAAGCCGGCCTCCTCGTTGACGTATGCCGCGGCGGCGTCGAGTGCGCTGCCCTTGGCCGAGGCCTGCATGATGATCATGTTGGCGAGCGGCTCCAGGCCGGCCTCGCGGGCCTTTTGCGCGCGGGTCATGCGCTTTTTGCGGTAGGGCTTGTAGAGGTCCTCGACACGCTGGAGCTGCGTGGCCTCGCGAATCTGCTGTTCGAGTTCGGGCGTGAGCTTGCCCTGGGCGTCGATGAGCAGAATGACGTCCTCTTTGCGCTGCTCAAGATTGCGCAGGTAGGACAGGCGCTCGTCGAGCGCGCGCAGGGCGACGTCGTCCATGCCGCCCGTTGCTTCCTTGCGGTAGCGCGAGATAAAGGGGATGGTGTTGCCCTCATCGATGAGCTTGACGGCAGCCTCGACGTTGGCGGCCTTAAGGTTGAGCTCGCGGGCGAGCTGGGCGATAAGATCCATGGGACTCCTTGCGTTTAAGGTGCGTTTGCAGCACAGGGCTACCAAGGATACCACCCGTCCCAAAAGACTGTTTTGGGGTTGCGCCACGAAAGGGGCCTATCTACTACGTTTGAACCGTATGGGTCGACCATCCCCCGGTTTTCCGAAAATCGGCAAGCCGTCTACCTGCGGTTTTAATTTCGCGAAATTCGGCATGGTTGAGGGTAATCGGTTAAACGTAGTAGATAGGCCCATTTGGTGGCGAACGAATCAAGCCGAGGTGCAAAATAGCCCCCGCCCCAGAAAAATCGTCGTTAAGGTAGCAAAAAGCCCCGCGGGCAGGAGGCTGCTCGCGGGGCAAAGAAGAGGGGCATATTTGTGGCGGACCGAGGGGTTCGGCATGGGGTTTCTGCCGCGGCCGCTCTTAAGGCATTACAGCTCGACGAGCTGGCCGGTCTCGGCGGCCTCCTTGATGGCGTTAAGCAGCGTGAGCGTCTTAACGTTGTCGGCGGGGGTCACGACGGGCTCGACCTCGCGGCGAACGACCTTCACAAAGTGCTTGAGCTGCATCTTGTGCGGCAGCGCCGGGTCGACGGCCGGAATCTCCATCTGCAGCGGCTTGTGCCAGTTGGAGGCTCCGTCGTAGGAGAACTGGTGCAGGCGGGGCAGCGAAAGGGCACCCAAGGTTCCGCCAATAAAGTAGGCGTCGGCGTCGAAGGGGCGGTACTGCGGATCCTCGCGAGCGGTGGCCTCCCAGTTCCAGGGGCTGGCGGTGGCGTCGGAGATGGTCATGCTCGCAAGCGCGCCATCGGCAAAACGGACGTTGACCACGGCGGAGTCCTCGGTCTCAAAACCGCGGGCGGCACTGGACTGCATGCCCTGGACGGCAACGGGCTCGCCCAGCAGGTAGCGGAGCAGGTCGACGTCGTGCACCAGGTTGACCAGGATCGGGCCGGCACCCTTCTTGCGGCGCCACTCGACATCGAAGTACTCGTCATTCTTATAGATCATGTAGTGGAAGCTCGACACGGTGAGCTTGCCCAGCTCGCCGGCCTCGATGATCTCCTTGGCCTTGTTGACGAAGGGATTGTGGCGACGGTGCTGACCCACGAGCACGGGCACGCCAGCGGTCTCGGCCTCGGCGGCGAAGGCCTGGGCATCCTCCAGGTCGTTGGAGATCGGCTTTTCGACCAACGGCACGATGTTGCGCTTCACAGCCTCGCGGGCAACGCCCAGGTGCAAGTCGTTGGGGGTGGCGATAATGACGGCCTCGGGTTTGACCTCGTCCATCATCTGGGCGGGATCGGTGTAAAACGGCACGCCGGCGGCCTCGGCCGTGGCGCGAGCGCCCTCAAAGGCGTCGGCGATGGCGACGAGTTCGGCCTCGGGTTCCTCGGTGACAAAGCGGATGTGGTTGCGGCCCATGGCGCCGGCGCCGATAACGGCAATGCGGACGGGGTTGAGCTCAGACATTTCGACTCCTTAATACTGGTGACCGGTGGGATGCGACAAAGGGGCTGTCCCTTTGTCGCATCGGTAAAACTAGGCGGACTTCTTCTTGCTGTCGGAGACCATCATGTAGACGGTGAGCACGACGGCGATGGCGGCGATCACAATGGCGCCGTAGAAGGACTGCTGGTAGGCGGCGCTGCCGGCCTCGGCGTGATACAGCACGGCGGTGATGGGCTGGCTGATCCAGGTGGAAGCGGCGTAGCCCAAAAACATGATGCCGTAGTTGACGCCGATGTTGCTGGTGCCAAAGGCGCCACCGGTGAGCGGCGGGTAGATGACGAGCAGAGCGCCAAAGCTAAAGCCGAGCAGGGCGAGCGCCACGAAGAACATGCTCTGCGTAAAGCTCATCGACATGATAACGAGGGCGACGATGGTGACGACAAGGCTGATGAGCAGCGACTTATAGGCGCCGAGCTTGTCGATGATCTGGCCAAAGGACAGACGGCCAACCAGGTTGGCGCAGGTGTTGACGGAGACCACCACGCCGCCGAGGGCGACGGCAGCGGCGCTCGTGGGGTCGGCGAAGAGCTGGACGGCGGCGATGGAGGCAACCTTGCCCACGAGCAGGGTGCCCGCGGTGGCGGCAAAGGCGAAGGTGACGATGAGGACCCAGAAGCGCGGGGTCTTGACCATCTCGCCCGGTGTGAGGTCACCGAAGGTGCCGGCATGCGCGCCACCCTTTGGGGCCTCGAAGCCCTCGGGCAGCCAGCCGGCCTCCGGGGCCTTCAGGAACAGCGCGGAGGCAGCGATTGTCACAAAGAAGATGACGCCGAGCGCCTTGAGGGCGCCAAAGATGCCCAGGCTTGGGATGAGCAGCGAGGCGAGCACCGGGGACAGTACAGCGGGGCCGGCGGTCGAAGCGGCCAGGGTGATGCCGGAGGCGAGGCCCTTCTTGTCGATGAACCACTTTTGGCCGGTGGTGAGCGCCGGGTTGTAGCCCAGGCCGTTGCCGATGGCGGCGACGAGCGAGAACCACAGGTAGAACTGCCACGGCTCGGTGACGGTGCCGGACATGAACCAGCCCAGGCCGTAGCACACGGCGGCGGCGATAACGACGTTGCGCGGTCCGATCTTATCGGAGATGCGGCCGGCGAAGATGCCCGTCACGGCCATGATGGTCTGAAAGACCGGGAAGGCCCAGGTAAGGGCGCTCGACCACTCGGGGTAGACGGCGAGCAGGTTCTTGCTCACGACGGAATACAGCGCGATGGAGCTGATGAAGAACATGGTGACGCACGCGGCGGAAAGCACGACGGCGCGACCCTTGTTGGAGTTGGTGGAAGCCATTGGACTCTTTCTGATCGATACGGGGGAGGAGCGGGCGTGTCCGCGGGACCTCCCTGTCAGGTTGGTTTACTGGTCAGTCGGCTTGGCGACGCCGGACTCATCGGACCAGAGCTCGACACCCTTGTTCTTAAGGTAGTTGTCGGCATAGGCGCGACGGCCGCCGGGCTTGGCGGTGAGGTCGCCCATCATGTTGGAGAAGCCGCCGTCGACCTTGATGGCGTCGCCGGTGGTGAAGTCCGAGCGCGTGGACGCCAGGAACATGACGGCGTTGGCGATATCGCTGACCTCGCCGATGCGGCGCGTGGCGATCAGACGGCTGCGGCTCTTTTCGACCTCGGGGTCGGCGTAGAAGTTGGCCGACATCGGGGTCTTAACGAAGCAGGGTTCGACGCAGTTGGAGCGGACGCCGTAGGGGCCCCACTCGGCGGCGAGCATCTTGGACATCATGTTGACGCCGGCCTTGGTGGAGCTGTACACGCCCGAGAACGTCTCGGGGGAGTGGCTGGCGACGGTCGAGATGTGCACCAGGCGGCCCTGGCCGGCCTTGATCATCTCGCGACCAAAGCGCTGCGAGGTGATGAAGTAACCGGTGAGATTGACGTTGAGCACCTGCTCCCAGTCGCTCAGCGGCAGGTCTTCCATGGCTGCGAAGCGCAGGATGCCAGCGGTGTTGACGAGAACGTCGACGCGGCCGAAGTCGGCGATGGTGGCGTCGACGGCAGCCTGAACCTCGGTCTCGTCGGTGGCGTTCATCTTGTAACCCTCGGCGTGGATGCCAAACTCGGCAGCGAGGTCGGCGGCTGCGGCCTTGACCTTTTCCTCGTCCAGGTCGAGCAGGACGACGTCGGCGCCGTTGCGGGCGAACTCGCGGCAAATCTCGACGCCCATACCGCCGAGCGCGCCAGTCACGGCGCAGACATCGCCCTCGAGCTTAAGCCAATTGCTCATAGGAACTTCCCTTCTTGTGCCTCCCGGTGGGTCGCTCCCATTAACCGACCCACGTGGTTTTCGCTGGTTATCGTATGCTTTGCATTTGCGCAGGTGAATTGCATATTTGTTAGAATGGCGTTAACCGTAGGTTTACACTGTGCGATGCAGTTTATTCTCAATTAATTGAACGTGTGACCTGCGAAAACAACCCCCTGTGGCACCATGTGGCCACGGGCACGAAAACGGGAGATTGACGTGTACGATCGACGACTTGAGGCCATATCGGCCGCCGCGGAGCTGGGAAGCTTCTCGCGTGCGGCGGCAAAATTGCGCGTGTCGACCCCGGCGCTCGTCAAGCAGGTGTCGGGATTCGAGGCCGAGTTCGGCATCACGCTGTTCGAACGCTCGCACTCGGGCGTCAAGGTGACGCCGGCGGGCGCACTGCTGGTGGACGACGCGCGCTCGATCATGCGGCAGTCCGAGGACGCGCTGCGCCGTGCCCGACGCGCGGCGGGCGATGGCGGTGCCGTGCGCCTGGGCGTGTCGATGATGTGCCCAGGGCGCCAAACGCTGTCGATGTGGTCGGGCATCCACGATCTGGAACCGTCGCTGCGATTTGAGATCGTGCCGGTAAGCGACCTCTACGACGAACGCGAGACCGTCATGCGCAGCCTCGGTCGCGAGGTCGATGTGGTGCAGTCGAGTTTTTCGACCCCGCGCTGGGGTGACGCCTGCCAAAAGCTCCGCATCGTTAACGTGCCGTTTTATATCGACCTGCCGCGCACGAGCCCGCTGGCGCGCAAGAATCGCATTACGGTCGCCGACTTGGAGGGTATGCGCCTGCGCGTGCTCCGCCACGGCAACGACGCCATGGACAGCCTGCGCATCGACCTGTTGGCCGACGGCGGCGTGGACGTGATCGACGTGGACAGCTTTGACTTTGCGCTCTTTAACGAGGCAGAGGAAAAGGGCGACGCGGTGCTCACCTGCGGCGCATGGTCGGGGGTGCACCCGGCCTTTGTGGGCGTGCCGTTCCTGTGCGGCCGCGAGGTGCCAGTCTTTCTGCACTACCCGCTCGAGCCCACCCTCCAAGTCCAAAAATTCGTCAACGCCATGGCCCAACTCCTCAAGTAGCTCATTTAGGACGGGGCTTTTTTAGCCACTTTTGGCGTCCTACCTGCGCAATGCGGAAAATGCGAAAAATGACTGCAAATCGGTTACGCATGATTTTGCTTTTGCCCTGGGCTGGTTGTAGAATCAAAAAACTTAAACGAACTACTTGTGCAGCTTGCGCGAAAGCTCGGGCTGCGGCTGGGGGGGGATGCGCCCGTGCGGGGTCCTTTCGGTCATATAGCGTCGATGCGCCGCACCTTTGTGATGTTGGCAGCGGTCTTATGCGCGTTCGTTATGGCCGGGGGGGGGTTGCCCTCGCGTGCGTACGGTGACGATGGCAACCTTATAGCGAACCCAACCTTTACCAACCAAGCTTCTGGTTGGTCGACGACCTCTCCGAATAAGAGAATCGGCGAGACGTTGAAGCTCGACCTCTCCACGAAGCTCCTCAACGGTCAAAGAAACCTCAAACAAGCTAACGGTAATCGTTTTGCGCTTGCGTGGAATCTTAGGCCACAGGATCAAAATCTTTATTTTGAACCTGGATCAACCTACACCACCTTTTCCACCCAGAGCGGCTCCACGTACGAGTGGGGCCTCAACCATCGCGCCGCAACCGAACACGACGTGCTGATGCTCACGATGGGTCCTCAACAGGAGAATCTGTCGGTTAACAACGCAGGCCAAGACCAGCTCATGCAGCTGCGGACTTGGCTTAAGGCGCAGGGCAAGATGCCCCAGGGAAATACCGTTGAGCAGTACACCGTTTACAGCGATTCCTTTGCCGCAAATGGCGGCTTTGCTGGTAGCAGCGCTGACGGATCCCACTTTTCGTTTGAACAGAGCGACGGCCGCATTGCGCTTTCGGTGTGGCTCGTAAGCTCTAACGGACAGGGTTGGTTCTCCTTTGGCACCAACAGCACGCATTATTATCGAGATCTTCCCGAGCAAGACGATGAGTTTGCCTATCAGGCAGTCTATACCGCAGCGTCCGAAAAGACGATGCTTGCGCTGACTTGCTACGATTCAAATCTTACGGGTGCGAACGAACAATACCGTGAGTGGTTTGGCAATCTGGTCAACGACGTTCATGTGGAAAAGCAGGGCACACGCGACATCTATAGTGATTTTGCCAAGGTGTATCAAGAAAATTCGTCCGAGACCATGACAACGCTCACGCGCTATGCGTTCTCGACCTCGAATCTTAAGAACGAGAATACGAACATTGCTAACGGCAGCTTTGAAGAGGATATACATCTAGGGAACCAGAGGCCCAGCAAGTTTACGTTGTGCTCGCCCCATTGGCGTACGACCGAGACAGACCATCGTATCGAGATCGTTGCCCAGAACGACTACTATATCGACCCAGCTGGGCATTCTGTTACGTTTACGCCCTCCGATGGTGACTATGCAGCCGAGCTCAACGCACACGAGGCGAGTTCGCTCTACCAATATGTGACGACCGAGCCGGGAAAACAGTACGAGTGGGGGCTCGATCACCGCGGCCGCTCGGGTCGAGACGCCATGGCCCTTATCATCGGTCCGCGACAAGAAAACGAGCCGTACAAGGACAATCAAAAGGCACTCGATCAGTACCAGCAAATTGTTCAATGGATTCAAATGAGCGTCGATAACTATGTCGGCTTGGATGTGGCCAATTTTTCCCAATCGGGCTGCAGCAAAAAGATCATCCTGTATTCAACCAAGTTTGACAAAGTGGGCGGATTTGCCGATGCGTCCAGCGGAAGCGCGTTCTCATGGACGGCCGATGCGGAGCATACCGAAAAATGGTGCGTATGGATTATGGCGTCCGAAAACGACGCGTGGGCTTCCTACGGTTCCAACGCGCTCGAGCAGAACAAAAAGGTTGACTACGACTATACCTACACCATTCCGGATGGCCAAAACCAGAGCGTCTTTGCTTTTGTGGCCTACAACACGGCCAACGGGAGCAATTCGATCGGCAACTTCCTCGACAATATCTCGTTTAGGGAGTTCTATCGCATCGAGACGTACACGACGCCCAACGGAAGCGGAACGTATTTTTATAACTCCGACAACGAGACAGCGGACTTTACGTATGCCAAAAACTACGTAGGGAAACAGGAAAAGAACTCCTACTTTATGGTTGACGCCAAGCGCGATGGCGGGGCAGTCTTTATCGGTGCTTTTGTCAACGGCGAGTTCTATTCCGCGGACGATAAGGCGCACTGGACCGAATTGGACGATGGCACCTATCACTTTAAGGTCGACAAGGTCACAAAGCACTACAAAGTGCACCTTGTGTTTTCTAAGGCGGGTGTTCAATACGATGTGAACGGTGGCAAAGCGTATCACTATGATCCGTCCAATGAGTCCACGGGCGATTTCGTGCAGCTTTCTGGTGCTGGAGCGAACTATACCTCCCATGCTGCCGAAGGGCAAAACGACGGTTGGAAGTTTATGGGCTGGGAGTACGCGGGCTCGGGAAAAGCCATTCGTTTTAGCGCAGAGCACACGGTGACCCATACGGCTCCCGAGGGCACCACGGATTCCGGCACTCTTACCATTAAGGGCAAGAAGGTCGATTCGGATACCGGTGCTGCAGGCGATGAGGTAACGGTCAAAAACATTCCCGAGAGCCAAGGCGCGACGTTCGTGGCGCAATGGAAGTATCGTCAGGCCTTTGTTGCTCAGCTTAAAAATGCCGATGGCACGTGGAGCAACGTAACGACGGGCGGTACGGTCAGCTCCAAGCTTAAGGGGGCAAAGGGCTCCATTGATGCCGGGGATCGCTCGGGCAAGGACGCCGACGCGTACAAAACTTCGGGTATCGCCTACTTTGTGGATGACGGCACGTTTGTGGAGGCGGTGGCCACTCCCAAGGAGGGCTATCACTTTGAGGGCTGGTACGACCTGTCAAATCAGGACGCCCCGGAGCTGCTGTCGTCTTCACCCACCTATACGTACAACGTAAAAGAGCGCCATACGGGATGCGTATACGCACGGTTCACCCCACGCACCTACACGCTCAAGGTTTCCAAGAGCGTTACGGGCAATATGGGCGACAAGCGTGCCTACTTTAAGATGACGGCGACCTTTACGGGCCTCAAGGCTGGTCAGACCTACGCCATCGAGTATTCGGATGCGTCTGCCCAAGGCAGCCATGCGCTCGTGGCGCGACCGAATGATCGGGCCGAGACCGTGGAAAACAAGACGGCCTTTACGGCCGATGGCCAGGGCAAGGCGACCATGCCGTTTGCCGTTAAGGACGGCCTGACCGTTTCGATTAAGGCGCTGGATTACAACGCGGTCTATACCGTGAGCGAAGACGATTATTCTTCGTTGGGGTATCAGGCTAAGCTTACGGGTGCGAGCGGCACGCTCAACGGTCCGCGTGTGACCGTTGCCGTTGAAGCTAAGGCCACCAATTCCCGACAGGTCGCGGTGCCTACGGGTATTACGCGCAACCCCATCTATGCCCTGGCGATTTTGGCCGCCGGCGTGCTGTTGGCTACGGGTATGGTTGCGCTGCGTTTACACCGCGGCTCCAAGAGGGGTGGGCGCCTATGAGAAGACATGGCGCCAGCAATGCTGGTGATGGGCCAGCCGCACGAGCGGCCCCGCAGGGAAGACCCCGGGGCTCGCGGTATTCGGCCACGTCGAACGTGAGGTTGGGCGCCCATGCGGCACCAGATCTGGGAGAAGCGGACGACCGGCGCGATATCGTGGGCTTTCTGGCGCGCCTGGCATTTTTTGTCGTGACGCTCTGGCTGCTCTTTGGTGTGGTCTTGGGCGTGGGCGCAGTCACGACTGGCGAGATGACCCCCCGCATCTGTTCGGGTGACGTCATGCTCTACTGGAGGCTCAGCCAGAGCTTTAACGAGGGTGACGTGGTGGTATACACCGCGGATGGCGAAGAGCGCCTGGGTCGCGTGGTTGCCCGCCCCGGTGATGAGGTCACAATTACCGAGTCGGGCGAGCTCATGGTTAACGGGGCTGTTGTGGTGGAAAGCGATATCACCACGCCGACGCCGCGCTATGAGTCTGCTGTGGACTATCCCGTGCATCTGGGAACGGATGAGCTCTTTGTGCTGGCAGATTTGCGCGAGGGCGGGCACGACAGTCGCCTGTATGGACCGATTGCCCGTTCGCAGATCAAAGGCAATGTGATCAGCGTGCTGCGCAGGTCGAACCTGTAGACACGAAGCCTGGTTTTATTAAGGGCATATGCCCGAGAGGAAGGATGCAAAATGAAAACTGGAAAGAGGCGACTGGCTGCATTTGCGGTTGTGGCGGCCACGATGGTGCTGGCTTTGGTGGGGGTTGCTGCGCCCGCGTGGGCGGAGGGGCAATCCACTAATCCGCAGTTGTCGGTAACTGAAGGGAGGGTCACGATCACCTCGAAGCTCACCATGGATAAGTACGCCGTGGAGCCGAATGCGGACTTTAAATATACGATTGCGCCGGCGGAGGCGAGCGAGCTTACGAACACGGGTATGCCCGCTACTGCTGGAGTGGAAGGGGCCGTTTCGCTTTCGCCGTCTTCCGTAAATTATTCTGCCGAAGGTCTTTCTAGCGAAGATAATGCCGACGGCGTTACTAAGACAATAACCGCCCAAATGAGCGTCAGCCTTGTTACCTCAAGGTTCGCGGCTCCGGGCATCTATCGATACAAAATTACGCAGACGCCGCCAGAGCTGGATGGCCTCAACGTTGTGTACAAGGAACTGTTCCTGGATGTTTACGTAGAAAATGGCAACTCAGGTTTAGTTGCTAAGGGCTGCACTCTTAGCACGGCGGCGGGATCGGGCAGCAAGATCTCAGGCTTTGAGAACAAATATGTCACCCATAAGCTGACCATCACAAAGGTCGTAGCCGGTAACCAGGGCGATAAAAATAAGGACTTTGAGTTTACCGTCACGATTAAAGGCGCTGACGGGGAGACTTATAAGTACGGCACTGTGAAAAACGGTGTTACTACCATGAACCAAACTACAACCAAGTCGGGAGCTACGTTTACCGAGACGCTTAAGCATGGGGAATCCGTCATCGTTTACGGTCTCTCATCGGAGGATAAATTCGCCGTAACTGAGGCGGATTATCATGGCGACGGTTATAAGACGTCGTACAAGATTGGTGATGGCACCAATTCGACAGAAGGTAGCTCTATTGCCGAGAAAGCTATCGGTAATTCCGACACCACGGTGATCTTTACCAACACCAAGGATGTTACCGTTCCGACCGATGTTATTCGGACGGTCGTTCCCTATGCGGCAATCGTCGCGTTTGCTGCCGTGATGGGCGTGGTCTTCTTCCGTCCTCGCCGTAACCGCCGTTAAAACAGCGAGGATTACAGCCGATGGAGCTTAAACGCATAGCTCGGCTGGCGAGAGCCGGCGACCGCGTACTTACGTGGTTTGCCGGCTTTCTCGTGCTGCTCATGCTGCTGTACGGGGGCTATTCGCTGTGGGATACAAACAACGTTATGAACGGCGGGTTCATCAGCGATGAGCTGCTGCACTACAAACCCACCGGGGCCAACGATTGCGCACGCCTGCAGGATCTGATGGCCAAAAATCCCGATGTGGTCGGATGGGTTACCATCGATGGCACCAACATCGACTATCCCTTTGTTCAGGGAAAAGATAACCAGGAATACCTCAACAAAAACGTTTTGGGAGAATCCGCGGTCTCGGGAGCGGTGTTTTTGGATGCGCGCAACAGCCGCACGATGACCGATTCCTACAATCTGCTCTATGCGCACCACATGGATAACGGCGCGATGTTTGGCGATGTCGACCGGTTTTTAGACAGGGGCTTCTTTGACCTGCACCGCACGGGCACGCTCTACACGAAGGATGGGGCGTTCCGCCTGCGCATTGTTGCCGTGTGCTCGTTTGCTGCGAGTGATGACATTATCTTTGGGCCGGGAAACCTGGACCAGGCCTCGATGCAGACGCTGCTCACGCATGTCTCGCAGACGGCGGTGCACGAGAACATGGATGACGTTGGCCCCGATGCACGCATCATCGCGCTTTCTACCTGCAGCGATAAAACAAATGGGCGCCGAGCGCTCCTAGCCGAAATCTTGTAGCTCATTTAGGATGGGGCTTTTCTGGCTACCTTTGCCGTCCTACCTGCGCAATGATTTTTCTGGGACGGGGATTTTTAGCTACGGCGTTCCGTTAGCTTGACCAGTCTTTTTGGGACGGGGCTAAATTAGCTGGTTTTGGATTAGGGATCAGTTGCGATTTGTTGATTCATCGATATTGGGATGGAGAATCAGCTAATTTAGCCCCGTCCCAAAAAGACTGGTCCTCCACCACCTCCCAAATCATCCTTACAAAACGAGGCCCTGGCCAAACGGCCAGGGCCTCACTAACTTTTATTCCGTTCTAAACGACGGGCTGATTGCGCGCAGGAGGGCGCCCCGGGGACGGGCGGGGTATTTCCTCCGCGCGCAGTTTCGCAGCGCAGCGAGAATGTTTGAGCACGGAGGAATTACCCCGCCCGTCCCCGGGGCGCCCTCCGTCAGTAACCGGTCCTACTCGAGCTCAAACGCACCCGTGTACAGCTGGTAGTAATACCCGCGCTTGGCAATCAGCTCGTCGTGGTTGCCGCGCTCGATGATGCGGCCGTGATCCAGACAGATGATCGCGTCGGAGTTGCGCACGGTGGACAGGCGGTGCGCGATGACAAACGTCGTGCGGCCTTCCATGAGCTTGTCCATGCCGGCTTGCACGATGGCCTCGGTGCGGGTATCGATGCTCGACGTGGCCTCGTCCAGGATCAGCGCCGGCGGATCGGCGACGGCGGCGCGTGCGATCGAGATCAGCTGGCGCTGGCCCTGCGACAGCTGGGCGCCGTTGCCGGTGAGCATCGTGTCGTAGCCGTCGGGCAGGCGGGTGATAAAGTCGTCCGCGCCGGCGAGCTTTGCTGCCGCGATGCACTCCTCGTCGGTGGCATCCAGATTGCCGTAGCGGATGTTATCCATCACGGTGCCGGTGAACAGGTTTACGTCCTGGAGTACCACGCCCAGGGATCGGCGAAGGTATGACTTGCTGATCTTTTTGACGTTGATGCCGTCGTAGCGAATCTTGCCGTCGGCGATGTCATAGAAGCGGTTGATGAGGTTGGTGATGGTCGTCTTACCGGCACCGGTGGCGCCGACAAACGCGACCTTCTGGCCCGGCTTGGCAAACACGGACACGCCGTGCAGCACCTCGTGGTCGGGCGTGTAGCCAAAGTCGACGTTGTCCATGACCCGGTCGCCACGCAGCGGCACGTACTCGATCTCGCCGGTTGCGCGGTGCGGATG
>RPYR01000250.1 GCA_008671285.1 Collinsella aerofaciens
CCATATGTACTGGAGTTTTTAGGTTTCTCGGACGATACTGCGTTTCGCGAGAGCGATCTAGAGCAGGCGCTCATCACGCATCTTCAGAAGTTCCTGCTGGAGCTTGGCCGTGGTTTCGCTTTCGAGGCGCGCCAAAAGCGCATCACCTTTGATGGGCGCCATTTCTATATTGACCTTGTTTTTTACAACTATCTGATGCGCTGCTTCGTGCTCATCGACCTTAAGACGGACGACCTTACGCATCAGGACCTGGGCCAGATGCAAATGTATGTGAACTACTACACGCGCGAGCTCATGAACGAAGGCGACAATCCGCCCATAGGCATCGTGCTCTGCGCGGACAAAAGCGATTCGATTGTCGAGTACACGCTGCCCGAAGACAACGACCAAGTGTTTGCCGCCAAATACCTGCCGTATCTTCCAAGCAAGGAAGAGCTGGCGCGCGAACTAAGCGCCGAGTACCGCGCCATCAACGAAGCGACTAATGGCGAAACGCAAGAGTAGCAGCACGTTGCGACCGAAGCCACCGCAGCCGTCGCAGGCGCACTCGCGGTTGCGACGCACGCTACGAAACAATACCGGTCATGGACGCCGGCAACGACATTCTAGCCGTGGCTGGCGAGCGTGACCTGACAGGCAAAGACGCGGCCTTCGTCTGATGTGGGCCCATTGGCTGCCACAGAAAAGGGCCGGTTGCAGCCGGCCCTAGACGATAATACCTGCGTTGCCCGCGCTTCCGAAGTGTGACTAGCTGAAGAGCGGGTTCCGCGGCACAATCTGATTTTACCCAGTGAGGAGGCTCTTTTGCAGCCGCTCCACTGTTTATTTACATCTGGCACCCTCAAACAATCAGACGGCAGCCCGCACTCCTGAGAGCTGCCCCGCACCCCCGGCCATCACCTTACGGCAACAACCGGTGCTACTCCCCTACTTCCCAAATAGCGCACCCAGCAGACCGCGGCGTTTGGGCTTCTCCTCTCGGTAGGAACCCTCGACGGCGGCTGCAACCTGGCGCGGTTGCTCGCCGCCTCCACGGCGCACGATCTGGTACAGGAAGGGCGATTTAACGTATTTGACCTCGACGGGCGTGGCGTGCACGGTGCTCTCGCCGGACAGATGCAGGCTCGGGCTGAGCGACGCCACGATATGCGTTTCGCGCTTGTCGCTAAACACCACCGCGGCCGCGCGGCCCGTCTGGCCGTTTACGGCAATGCGCACCTGCTCGCCATCGCGGCCGTCTGTCGCCGGACGATCGACAAAGTAGACCGGCACCATCACCAGGCCGTCCTTATGTTTGCGGGCCTTGCGCGCCCACATGCGAATGCTCTTTTTATTGAGCCCCAGTACAGCCTCGGCGTCGTTGCCCGCAACGTCGAGCGCCAACTTATCAATGACCACCTGGTCCTTGGTAGACGCATCGACTGAGACAACGCGAAAGTCACCTTCCTGCATGGCGGGATCGAACGGACCGACCTTGGCAAAGTCCCACGGCTCCAAAATGCCCATGAGGCGAACGTCCAGGTAGTTTGCCCTGGGGTATGCCCAGTCGAGCACCTCGTAGTACACCAAGGCCTCCTTGCTCAGGCCCTTGCCCGGGAAGCTCGCCATCATGCGCAAGTCCGCCAGCGCCATGGGGAAATAGAAGAGCATCATGTCGTTTTGGATCGCGTCTTCCACGTCGTGCCCGGCAAAGGCATCCGGATACTGGCGCACCAGCTGCAGCGCGTTGGCACGTGCCTGCTGCGGCGAGATTTCGCAGGGAATACCCTGCTCGGGCACATACTCCGCACCAACGCCCATGGTCAGGCGCTTGCTGAAGGTACCGGGCTTGAGCAGGTCGGCAATGCCGATCTTGTTGCCGCAGGACGGGCACTCAAACACACGCTGCGTTGACTCGCCCTCAAAGGACGCTCCGCAGAAGGGGCAAGGAATGCTCACATGCGTGGCCTCTTGGAACTCCTGCGCCGTGCCGCGATCCTCCCACAGCAGATGTTCCAGGACCGACTGATTGCGCCAGTGCGCATTGAAGAAATACCAGTCCGGGTCCTGCGGGCGCTCGAGTTGCGACACATGCGTGAGTTTGAGCAGTCCATCCACCACCGTCAACGGCGTATGGCGAATACCCAAAGCGCTCTTGGGCTCTCCGGCGTCCGCCTGCCACGGAACCACCGTGCCGCAATAGGCGCACTCAAAGCTGCGCTTAGCCTGGTGCGAGTACATAGGGCCGCCGCAGTTTTGACATTTAATGGCAAACATCTCGTCCATGGAAACGTCCTCCTTTGCACAGGGGCTGTCGACATTAAGTATGTCGAGCAAGCAGGCACATGCCCATACCCATGTGGCCCAAAATGGACCACCCAGGCAGACGAGAAGTCTCGCTCGTTAGCACCGGCAGACTATTGCTGCATTTTCTGAGCATCGGCGCACGGCGCCCCCGTGCGAGCTACACTATCCCCTTAAACATGATTGTGAGGACGACCGCTATGCTATTTGTAAATCGGCTGGTACATACGCTTGTTCCCGGCAGCGAGGGCGAGCCGGTCGATGCATCTTGCCGCACCAACGCGGGCTTTTCCGCAAGCCTCGTCTGCATTGGCCTCAACATCACCCTGTGCCTGGCCAAGGGCATCGCGGGTCTGCTCGCCGGCTCCGTCTCCCTCATCGCCGACGCTTTCAACAACCTCTCCGATGCCTCGAGCAACATCGTGAGTCTGCTCGGGTTCCGCCTTGCCAGCCGCCCGGCAGACGAGGGCCACCCTTATGGCCACGGCCGCTACGAGTACCTGGCCGGTCTGTTTGTCGCCGTCCTGGTTTGCGCCGTCGGCATCAACCTGATTCTCGAGTCGGTCACTAAGATCATCAAGCCTTCCCCCACTGCATATTCGGTGCTCTCCTTAGCCGCCCTCGTCTTGTCCATGCTCGTTAAGCTCTGGATGGCGGCATTCAACCGCACGCTGGGCAACCGCATCGATTCCGAGACGCTCATCGCCACGGCACAGGACTCCAAGAATGACGTCATCACCTCGGGCTCGGTCTTGGCGGCGGCGCTTATTTCGCAAGCGACCGGCTTTGATCTCGACGGCTGGGCAGGCCTGGGCGTGGGCATCTTCATTTGCATCAGCGGCATGGGCCTGGTGCGCGACGCCATCAGCCCGCTGTTGGGGCAAGCGCCCGACCCCAAGCTCGTCCAGGAAATCCGCGACAGGATCATGTCATACCCCCAGGTTCTAGGCACGCACGACCTCATGGTGCATGACTACGGCCCCGGCCGTCAGTTTGCCAGCGCACACGTGGAAATGCCCGGCGAGGGCGATGCCTTTGAGCACCACGAGATTCTGGACACCATCGAACACGACATCAAACGCCAGATGGGCATTGGCATTACGCTGCACTGCGACCCCATTGCAACAACCGGTGACGACCTGCGCGGCTGGGTAAAGCGCGGCGTAGCGCAGATCGACACTGCGCTTTCCATCCACGACCTGCACGAGCACGACGGCTTTGTTTCGTTTGACCTGGTGCGTCCCGACGGCTTTGACATATCCGACGAAGAGCTACTGGAGCTCGTCACGCGCATCGTGCACGAGCGCCGGCCCGATGCATCATGCGTCGTTACGTTTGACTCGGGCTTTAGCTCGCCCGACCGTCCGGCAGAGCAGCTGTAGCCCGCTTAACAGCTAGTTACCCTGTGCGCCCGAAATGCCGTTTTGCAGAGCGTCCCAGGCATTGGTAGCCATATCGCCCAGATTCTGAGCAGTATCACCCAGGTTTTGTGCCGTATCGCCCAGCTCTTGCGCCTTATCTCCCAACTCCTGCGCCTTGTTGCTCAAGTCCTCCAGCGTATTGGAGCTCGAGCTGTCGGTACCGCTTTGGCCGCCGGACGAGTTGCCATAGCTGTTCTTGTGCGTGAGCTGAATCTCTAGGTTGCCGTTGTCGTTATAGTAGGCATTCGTAACAACCCAGTTGGAATCGATGACGGGCGTTGAGCCATCGTCGGTCAGAATCACGGCGTTCGAAAGGTCGGCTCCGCGCGACTTGAGGAGCTTCTTGGCGTTGGACCAGTACTGTCCCGGGATATCGCTCAGGTCGACGGCAGCAGACTGGGTGGTCTCGGCCTGCTCGGTCGTGGCATCGGTCGTGGCGCCCCGCTTGTTGAGCATGCCCGACACGATGGCGAACACGATCGACAAGGCAAAGAAGATCGCCAGCACAATCAGGATTTTCTTGATCACGCTCGACGAACGCGACGGTGCCTTCTCCTCGTCCTCACCATACTGCGGAATCGATTTGGGATACTCGCGATACGGCTGGCACGCATGCGGATCGCGCGACTCATAACGAGACTGGACCTGCGCCGTACGCGGCATATACGTCGTCTGCTGAGGCTGCGGAATGGGATTATGCGGCAGGTTGTTATAAGCATCTGTCGCCGCATTGCCATACGGGTCCGGCGCCGCATTGTCATACGGGTCCTGCGGTGCATAATCAAACGGATCCCGTGGTGTATCGCCGTAGCCTATAACCCGTGTGGGTTCGGCAGACGTCTGCGTCGCGGCGGGGTCGGTATAACCGGGGTTGGAAACAACGCGAGTCGCATCGGCGCTATCGCCAGCCTGCGCGGAACCGTAGCCGCCCATCACGGTTGTCTTGTCCTGATCCATGCAACGATTCCTTTCCGTCGCGCGTGAGCATCAAGTTATCCATGCATTCTACCCGCGCAAAAGCTTATGACGGGCAGAGTCCGTCGGTATCTACAAGACATGCGCGGGCCTAAGCATCAAAAAGCCCCGCCGTGCCTTGTGGGCGCGGCGGGGCGGGCTAGCAGCTATGGACAGCAGGCTTAGAACAGGCCGGTGATGTCGCCGTCGTTGTCGACGTCGATGTTTTCGGCCGCGGGCACCTTGGGCAGACCAGGCATGGTCAGAACACTGCCGGTCAGCGCGACCACAAAGTGGGCGCCGGCAGAAACCTTGAGCTCACGCACGGTGATGCGGAAGTTCTCGGGAGCGCCCAGGGCCTTGGCGTTGTCGCTAAAGCTGTACTGCGTCTTGGCGACGCACACCGGCAGGTTGCCAAAGCCATTCTCGCGCAGCTCGGCGAGCTGGCGCTTGGCGGCCGGCGTAAAGTCAACGCCGTCGGCGCGGTAGACCTTGGTGGCAACGGCCTCGAGGGCATCAGCGACATCAGCGCCGTCCTCATAGGCAAACTTGAGCTCGCTCGGCTGCTCAATCAGACGCATGACCTCATCGGCAAGCTCGAGCGCGCCCTCGCCGCCCTTGGCCCAGACCTCGGAAAGCTTAACGTTGACGCCGAGCTTCTGGCACTCGGACTCGATGAGAGCAAGCTCGGCCTCGGTGTCCGTCGGGAAGCGATTGATGGCGACCACGCAGGGCAGACCATATACGTTCTGGATGTTGTCGACGTGACGCAACAGGTTGGGCATGCCAGCCTTGAGTGCCTCGAGGTTCTCCTCGTTGAGATCGGCCTTGGCGACGCCACCGTTGTACTTAAGCGCACGAGCGGTAGCGACGATCACGACGGCGCTGGGGCGAACGCCCGTCATGCGACACTTGATATCGAGGAACTTCTCGGCACCCAGGTCGGCGCCAAAGCCGGCCTCGGTAATGGCAACATCGCCAAAGCGCATCGCCATACGCGTGGCCATGATAGAGTTGCAGCCGTGAGCAATGTTGGCGAAGGGACCGCCGTGGACAAACGCGGGCGTGCCCTCGAGCGTTTGCACCAGATTGGGCTTGAGCGCGTCTTTAAGCAACGCGGCCATGGCACCCTGGGCCTTGAGGTCGCGGGCACGGACGGGCTCGCCGGCATAGCTGTAGCCGACAACGATCTCGCCCAAGCGCTCCTTAAGATCGTTGATGCTCGTGGACAGGCACAGGATTGCCATGACCTCGGAGGCGACGGTGATATCGAAGCCGTCCTCGCGCGGCACGCCCTGGGCATTACCGCCAATGCCGTCGATGACGTGGCGCAGCTGACGGTCGTTCATATCGACGACGCGCTTCCAAGTGATGCGTTTAACGTCAATACCGAGCTGATTGCCCTGCTGGATGTGGTTATCAAGCATGGCGGCCAGCAGGTTATTGGCGGCACCGATAGCGTGGAAGTCGCCGGTAAAGTGCAGGTTGATATCCTCCATGGGGATGACCTGAGCCCAGCCGCCGCCGGCAGCACCGCCCTTAACGCCAAAGACGGGGCCGAGCGAAGGCTCGCGCAGGGCAACGGCACTCTTGACGCCGCGACGACGCAGGCCGTCGGCCAGACCGATGGTCGTGGTGGGCTTGCCCTCGCCCGCGGGCGTTGGGTTGATAGCGGTCACGAGGACGAGCTTGGCCTGGTGATCAGTCGGCTCGTTGAGCAGTGAATAGTCGACCTTAGCCTTGTCGAAGCCGTACGGAATAAGGTGCTTAACGTCGACGCCGGCGTTCTTGGCCACCTCGGTAATAGGCAGTGGCGTGACAGAACGTGCGATTTCGATGTCAGTAGGCATGGGCGGTCCTTTCGTTACCGAATGAGAAAAAGACCAATTCAGCATAGCACGGGCGCGCAATAGTAAAACGCCCATAACCGATGAACGGCGATATGTTTACCCGATGCCCAGCGATAGCCCAACAGCCCGCCAAAACAAAGCGCCCTAAACGGTAGGTTCAATCCCCAGGTGCTCAAAGGTGCGAAGGGTTGCCTGACGGCCCTGCGGCGTACGAATCATCAACCCGCACTGCAGCAAATAGGGCTCATAGACATCCTCGAGCGTGCCCGGGTCCTCGCCCACCGCACTGGCAAGGGTCGTCAGGCCTACAGCACGGCCGGAGAACGTCTTGGCAAGCGTCTCCAAGATACGAATATCCATCCAGTCCAGACCGAGCTCGTCGATCTCGAAGAACTCGAGCGCCTGGCGGCAGATATCGAGCTCGATAGGGCCGCTGCCACGCACCTGTGCGTAATCGCGCACGCGCTTGAGAAGGCGGTTGGCAAGACGTGGCGTGCCGCGCGAACGCGAGCCGATCTCGAGTGCACTGGGATGGTCGATCGTCACGCCCAGGATAGTCGCCGAGCGCGTCACAATCTGCGCGAGCTCCTCGACCGTGTAGTAATCCAGGCGATACGAAATGCCAAAGCGGTCGCGCAACGGGCCGGTCAACATGCCTGAGCGGGTCGTTGCCGCTACCAGCGTAAACTTGGGAATATCCAGGCGAATCGAGCGCGCCGCCGGACCCTTGCCAATCACGATATCGAGGGCAAAGTCCTCCATCGCGGGGTACAGGACCTCCTCGACCGAACGGTTGAGGCGGTGGATCTCGTCGATAAACAGCACATCACCCGGCTGCAAGTTAGTAAGGATGGCCGCCAGGTCGCCCGTGCGCGCGATGGCAGGGCCACTCGTGGTCTTGATCTGAGCGCCCAGCTCGTTGGCGATAACGGTGGCCAGCGTGGTCTTGCCCAGGCCCGGAGGACCCGAGAAGATCACGTGGTCGAGCGTCTCGCCACGGCTCTGCGCCGCTTCGATCAACACGCGCAGGCTCTGCTTGATGTGCTCCTGACCACAGTAATCGTCCAGGCGCTGGGGGCGCAAAGTGCGGTCGACATCGAGGTCCTCGGCCGTCAGCTCCGAGCCCACCATGCGCTCGCCGTGCGCCATGGATGCCGCCGGCGAGTTGCCGGGCGTCGCCCACAGGTCCTGAGAGTCATCGGCTTCCCACATCACGCATCCATTCCGAGTCGCTTAAGCGCCGCGCCGAGCAGATCCTCGACACGCATATTCTGCCCATCATACCCGCTCAGGGCAACATCGGTCTCCTGCAGGCTAAAGCCCATGGAAAGGAGCGCCGCACGGGCATCATCGATCGCCGAAGGAGCGGCGGCGGGAACCGGCATCGCAACCTGGCCGGGAATCACGTCGACCGGCACAAAGCCCTTATCCTTGGCAAAGGTGCTCTTGAGTTCCAGGATCAGGCGCTGAGCTGTCTTTTTGCCCACACCGGGTACCTTGGCCATGCGCTTGTCGTCCTCGGCCATCACCAGCGAATACAGCTGCCCCACGGTATAGGTGGAAAGCACGGCGAGCGCCAGGCGCGGGCCAACGCCCGAAACGGACACGAGCCGGTCGAACATCGTGCGCTCATCCTTTGAGGAAAAACCGAAAAGTGTCATGGCGTCCTCGCGCACCTGCATACGCGTGTAGAGGCGGACCTCGCCGCCGGGCGTCGGCAACGTGGCCGCAGTGCTGCCCGAGATGCCGAGCTCAAAGCCAACGCCCGACACATCGACGACAGCAGAGCTCATCGTGGCCTCGACAAGCGTTCCGTGGAGCTGGGAAATCATCAGTATCCGGTTCCTCTCTGTTGATAGAACTCGCCACCGGTGAGGGCGCGGGTGCGGCTGAGGTTTACGTGGCAGATGGCGCAGGCCAGGGCATCGGCGGCATGGTCGGGATGCGGGTCGTGATCGAGCTGTGTGAGTGTGCGTACCATGTAGGCGACCTGCCGCTTGTCCGCGGCGCCAGTGCCCACCACAGCCTGTTTGATCTGCATGGGCGTGTACTCGCCAATCTCGAGCGCGCATTCCGAAAGTGCGACGAGTGCAGCACCGCGGGCATGCGCCGTGGGGATGGCCGAACGAACGTTGGCGCCAAAGTAGATGCTCTCGACAGCAGCCGTGTCGGGTCGATAACGCTCAACGACATCCTTAAGGTCATGGGCGATATGCGACAGGCGCACCGCGAGCGGACTTCCGGCACTGGTCTCGATGCAGCCATAGGCACGGCAGCGAACCTCGCCACGCCGCTCCTCGATAATCCCCCAACCCGTATGAGCCAAACCGGGGTCAATGCCCAAGATAACCAAGCCGACCTCCCCTCGCCACAAGCACAGCGCAAGACAAGGCCCCGCGCATCATTCACGAACGTCTGTTCTAGAATAACACAACGCTAGCCCTATAAGTCAGCCGAGATCGAATTGTAGGTTGAGTATACGCAAGCGAGCGCCCGCCAGAGCGAGCAAGGTGCCTTGAAAGAGGAGGGCATTGACCTGGCGGTCATGTCCGACGATTGAAAGGCAGATTGCCGCTCTGGCGGGCGCGCAGCGACCTAGTTCTGAGAGAAGAACGGAAATTGTCGGGGATCAACCGGCGGATGCGGCATCGGGCCACCCTGGGGCCCACCCTGCGGGCCACCCTGGCCGCCCATCATCTTATCGATGGCGTCCTGAACCTCGCCCTCGAACTTTTTCATTCCCTCGTGTAAACGACGCTGACCGTCCTCAGAGCGCAGCTCCTCCATTTGCTCGGGCGAAATACCCAGTAGCTCGCCCAGCACGCCCATCATCTCGTTTCGCACGCGCTCGCTCGTATCCTCGTCAGCAAAACGGCGCACCTCGGCGCGCGCCAGCGAATCGACCGTCATACGCTCCTTGCCGTTAAGCCCCAGGTCGGACCACGCGAGCATATACGGCCAGGCACGCTCGGCAAACGAACGGGCCGAGACGATCGGCGCCATCGGCAACATGCGGCGGGCAGCCTCACCCTGTCGAACGAGCATCAGCAGCAGCGAGCAGGCCTCAGGCTTGCCAGCGGCCATCGGGATGTCGGCGAAAGATCGATTGCGGTCCACGTGCGCCTCGAGCGCGCCATCGACCTCACCCGGCTCAAGCCCGCCGAGCAGCTGTGCCGCACGGTCGAGCATATCGACCGGACCGTCGAGCGTCGAGAGCGCCTGCGCCAGCACGCGCTCCATACAATCTTCCACTGCGTTGAGCGTCACGAGCTCTTGGGGCACCACGGCAGACGTGCGGTTGCGCACACGCGCCACAAACTCAAGCGTCGACAGGTACACATCGCCAAAGGGCGCAAAGTCGCCCTGGTAGCCGCCGCAAAGCGCCGGCGCCGCCAGCGCGTACTCGGTTTTGGACAGCGGGCTCAGCGCCATCGCACCCAGCTCGAGCGCCGTATCCTCCAGCATCAGGCCCAGCGTGCGCGAGCGCAGGCGCTCGGCATCGCCCGCCGACACGTCGCGATCGAGCACGCGCGCCGCATCCGGTGCATCGCGCTCGACGGTGCGAATGTGCAGACGCTCGGCGATGGCACGGACGGCGGCACAGCGGGCAGCCTCGGCCTCCTCCTGCGCCGGCGTAAAGATACGGTTGCGCCCCAGCACCAGGCCAATCACATTACGCGGGCCCAGAGCGTCGACGGCCAGCGCCGTCAGCAAAGACGACGGCAAGTCACCCTCGAGTGCCACCACAGCACGCGACGCACCGTGGGCTCGGGCGTTGTCGCGCACGGCGAGCACCAGCGCCTGCCACAGCCACTCCTCGGAACGAAACTCGGGCAGCTCGTGGTCCTCCAAAGCATCGAGCATCACGCCGCGCTGAATCTCCTGAACCAGCAGGCTCTCCTCAAAACACGGCGCCTGGGCCACCACGCGACCGCAGTCGTCGAGCACAAACGAACCGCCGGTATACACCGACTCGTCATAGGCACCGACCGGCGCCATGCAGGCAAACCACACGCTGCGCTTGGATGCGATCTTGCGGTAGGCGCCGCTGCGAACGGCGGCAATGGCGGCAGTCTCACGGTCGGTCATGTCAAACGCGTTGAATTGGAAATACGCAATGAGGTCAACACCGGTCGGCAACATCTCGAGTTCGCGGTCCAAGTCAAAAATCACGGCGATGCGCACGCCGTCCACGTCGAACACCGGCGGCGCCCAACGCGTATCGTTGTTCTCGCCACGCTGCAGGGCAATGCTCGAACGCGCCGGCACCACATGACCGTCCTTGAGCATCATGTAGTCAAGCAGCGGCTGACCCTCAAACGAAACCGCCGCGGGCACGATGCAGATCATGTCAAGCTCCTGGATACGCTCGGCGACACCAGTCAAACCGGCAAGCACGTCGTGCTCAAAGTCGGCAGCGCCCACCAGGCCACCGGGCATGGCGCCCATAAAGAGCGGAGCCGGAACGCACAGCACGCGCGCCCCGCGCTCGTGGGCCAGACGAGCCTGGTCCTCGATGCGGCCGCAAATACCCTCAATATCACCCAGGCGCATATCGATCTGTGCAAGCGCGAGCTTCATGGCCCAGCCCTTTCCGTCGTAAACCATCGAAATCGTAGTAAAAGCGCCGGCCGCATAATGCAGCCGGCGCTTGCATGTGCATATGCTAGCTATGATACCCCGAGCGGGGGCGCGCTCCTAGAATGTCGCGGACCACAGCCCGTGCAGGTTGCAGTAGGCATAGACGGTACCGGTCTTGGAGCCGCCCGCGAAAAACGTCGCGGGTTTCATGCCGGGCTCAAGGTAATGAACCTCTAAGCGGCCCTCGGCCTCAAGGGCGATCCATTCAATGTAGTGCTCGGGCAGGCTGGGGTGCTCGACCGAGCCCACGCGCGCACGGATCACGTGACCGTCGCGCTCGCTCTCGACGACGGGCACGTGCTTCTCGTGCGCCGCGTCCTCGGTGTTCGCGGTCAGCTCCGTGCAGCCGGCAGGGGTTGCAACGTCGTTGCCAAGGGCGGCAATGAGCTTGCCGTCGGGGTCCTTAAAGAATTTCGCCATGATGTTCTCCTTTGCTGATGTGCCGATGTTCTCGATGCTTCTTATGCCCAAAGGCAGGCGAACCATCCACGGCATCGCAAATGAACACATAACGGATCAGGCAAGCGGTCGGGCCAAAATGCGTCGACCGTCCTGCCCACTCCAGCAGTCCCACCCCGCGCGCGGCTAGCGCCCGTCGCCGCCCAGCAGCGCCAGAACATCTTCGCGGGTAAACAACGCCGACGAGATGCCGTCGCCGCCGAGCACGCTGTTGACCAGGTCGCGCTTGGACTCCTGCATCTGCATAATGCGCTCCTCGATCGTGTCCTTGGCGATGAGCTTGTACACGGTCACGGTATGCTGCTGACCAATACGATGCGCGCGGTCGGTCGCCTGGTCCTGCGCGGCCACGTTCCACCACGGGTCGTAGTGAATGACCACATCGGCCGCCGTCAGGTTAAGGCCCACGCCGCCCGCCTTGAGCGAAATCAAAAAGACCGGAACCTCGCCCGCTTGGAACTGCGCGACCATCTTGGCGCGGCTCTCCTTAGACGAAGCGCCCGTGAGCTTAAGGAAGGCGATGTCCTCCTTGGCCAAGCGCTTACCGATAATATCGAGCATACCCGTAAACTGGCTGAACAATAGGATGCGATGTCCGCCGTCGAGTGCGCCGTGCACGAGCTCCATGCACGTATCGAGCTTGGCGCTCCCCGCCTTGTAATCCTCGTAGTGTAGACGCGGGTCGCAGCAGATCTGGCGCAGCTTGGTGAGCTCGGCGAGCACCTTGAGCTTGTCTTTCTTAAACTCGGATGACTCGCGGTGCTGCACCTGTTGGGCGATACGGTCCTGGTTGGCCAGGTAGAGCTTGCGCTGCTCGCCGGTGAGCTGCGCCATGACCGTATCCTCGATCTTCTCGGGCAGGTCGGCCACCACGTCTTCCTTGACACGGCGCAGCACAAACGGCGACACGAGCGCTTGCAGGCGAGCGGCACTGTCGCCCTCGGCATGCTCGACCGGGCTTTCGAAGCGCTTGGCAAACGACTCGCGCGTGCCAAGTAGGCCCGGCATCAAAAAGTCGAAGATGCTCCAGAGCTCGGATAGGCGGTTTTCGATGGGCGTGCCCGTCAGGGCAAAGCGCACGCCGGCCGGCAGGCGCTTGGTGGCACGCGCCACCTGGGTGAGCGGGTTTTTAATGTACTGGGCCTCATCGAGTACCACGCGGGCAAAGTCCTGCTCGACGTACTCGTCGATATCGCGCCGCATAAGGTCATACGACGTCACGACCACGTTATGCTCGGCCACGCCGGCGATTTGCACGCGACGCTGGGCCTTGGCGCCCACGATGGCGCACACATCGAGCGACGGGGCGAAGCGCTCCAGCTCGGCAGTCCAGTTGTACACGAGCGACGCAGGGCACACCACAAGCGTGGGCTTAATGTCCCCCGCTTCCACGCGCGCCAGGATATGCGCGATCATCTGCAGCGTTTTGCCCAGGCCCATGTCGTCGGCCAAGATGCCGCCAAGGCCCAGGTGTTCGAGCGAGCCGAGCCACTGGTATCCGTCGACCTGGTAGCCGCGCATCGTTGCCTTGAGCGATGCCGGCACCGTAAAGTCCATCTTGCCGAGCGTGTCCAGACGCTCGACGGTACGGCGGAACGCAGCGTCGCGATCGGCCTCGAGCGCGGGCGTGCGCGCGAGCATGCTATCGACGAACAGGGTGCTCGACGCGGGAAGCGACACGCCGTCGAGCAGGTCAACAGCATCGACCCCCAGATCCTCGGCAAGGCCAAACGCGGCTCGGGCACCCTCGTCCAAACGAATGATGTCGCCGGACGTAAGGCGCGCAAACGTCTGGTGACGCTTGTAGGAGTCGAGGTAGATGGCAAGGTCTGACGCCGAAAGGCCGCTCGCGCCCAGTTCGACGTCGAGCAGATTGCTCTTGACGGTCGCACGAACCGAGAGCTTGGGCGCGGGTCGCACCGAAATCTGGCGCAGACGGTCGCTGAGCATGACCTCACCCAGCTCGGACAGGGCGGACAGGCCCTCGGTCAGCAGGCAGAACAAGCTCTCGTCATCGCGCTCCTCAAACGCCAGACCGCCCTCGTAGAAATCGAAGTACAGGGCCGCCGTGTCCATAACACGAAACTCTGCCACCTCGTCGCGGGGCGGCACGCCGGGGCGTTGCTCTTCGAAGGGGCTGCCCGGAGCGCCCAGGCTAAAGAGATCTGCCGACCAGTCGCCGTAGGCAACCGTAATTTTGCAGGTCACAAGCCCATCGTCGACGCCGATCGCCATAGCAAAGCTCGGCTCGGGCGCCACGGTATCGAGCGCGGCGGGCGCGGTAAGGTCGGTATAGTCGCGCAAAATGGGCAGCGCCATACGACAGAACTCCCCCACCTGGTCGACAGCGATATGGATCGGCGTGCGACAGGGCAGTAAGCGCGATAGGAACGGCGCCGCATGCTGGGCAAACGCTACATCGGCGCGGCGCGCACGGCGGGTGTCGACCAGATAGGCAACGTCGCCCAAAGCAAAGCAGTATGCATCGGCCGGCAGGCGTAGATCGTAGCTGCCACCAGCCGCCGGCGCGATTTTGGCGGCAAGGAGCGGTGGGCGCTCAGACAGCGCCTCGTCCTCCCCTTCCGGAGGCATCTCAACCGCCACGTCATAGGTGCGATGCATCGTCGTCCCCCGCGACCAGGCGGGCTCAAAAGAGATGGTCTGGCCGCGCAACAGGTCCAGCACATATACGATGCTATGCTCGGACAGCGGCAACTGACGCTCGGCGACAAAACCACTGCGGGCAAAGTCGTACGACGCCGAACGCGAGCTTGTGATGTCATCGAGATAGGCAACTGTCGTCACGACAAGGTTGAGCAGCTTTGTCGACACGTCTTCGAAGGCTTCGGGCGTATGGACAAACGTGAGCTTCTTGCCGTACGAGAAGGTGCCGCCTCGGACATAGGCGTCGGCCATGCCGTCGATATCCTTGACCACGTAGGACACCGAACCGCAGCGAATGCGGAACTCGAGCGCCCAGCTAAAGCGGTCGGCAAACAGTGGATTGTAGTACGGCACCAGCGAGGGCTCCAACGCCGCTTTGGGGGCGTCGGGATCAACGGCACCGGCAAGCTTGCGGCGCATGCTCGCCAGCTCATCCATGCGCGCGTCCGAAAGATCGGAGAGTGCCGCCATGAGGCTGGGGCTCGTGGGGACGGGCGCCGGAAAGGGAAAGTTGGGGTTGACGGCCGGCGCTTTGGGCGCGGTGCGAACGGGCTGTTTCGGCTGCGCCGTAAACGTGCGAACCGGTGTGCGCAGCCCCTCAACAGGCTCAATGCCGCTGGCGTCCAGGTATGCCAGCGCTGTGGCGATGGCGTGTTTGCACATACCGGGGTAACGATAGGCGGCGGGGCAATCGCAGTCGTAGTCGATCACCTCGTGCTCGTCCATGTCGAGCGCCACATGTGTCTTGTACAGGTCGCCGCGCGAACCGCGCACCGAGCCCTCAACCGTCACGTTTTTGGAGAAGCGCGAGCCGCTGTCCTCAATCGACAGCACGGCGCCGTTGAGCATGAGCGAACGCCCCTTCATAAAGGTGCCGCTCAACGCCGCCTCTTTGCGAAGCGCCTGCACAAACGTCCCCTGCGCCATCACTTCCTCCAATCCACACAGGGTAGCTAATTTGGGACGGGGCTATTTTAGCTACCCCCATATGTCGGTTGAGATGTATTCCGACCCTGGCTCATTCGCCGTCAGTCAAAGGGTAGCTAAAATAGCCCCGTCCCAAATTAGCTACCCCAGCAAAATCATTTTAGATAACCGTCACGCGGCCCTGGTTGCCCACAATGGCCTTGGCCTCGGCCAGCAGTGGAATCGAGCGCGCATTGACCTTGGCCGGCACCTCGGCACGCAGTACGCGCCCGTCCACCTGCTCGATAAAGATCTCCACGCGGTCGCCGCCCGGGTTGGCGGTAAGCACCGTGGCAAGACGCGCCATATTGCCCTGGCTAAAGCGGCTGTTGGGCACCATGACCTCAAACACCTTGGGCTTGTTGTTCTCCTCGTTAAGC